>JBFWIW010000047.1:0-15415 GCA_050253535.1 Oscillospiraceae bacterium | reverse complement strand
GGGGGCGGCGGAATGGCGAACCTTGGCGCCGCAATGGGCGGCGGCTCGGCGGCGATTCCCGGCGCTGTGGCTCAGATGCCTGCAGGCGACAAACTTGCCGCCCTGCAGCAAAAGGTGAGCCGGGTTCCGGGCTGACGCAAAAGCACAATTTATCGGCACAAAGGAGAGGGCCCTCTCTTTTGTAATAATACTGTTATCCCACTAAAAAGTGGACATCTTTGCGGCTGATTTTCCGTCCTGCCGCCCTCTCGTCATCGGAGGGCGACAGCCCGCTCTCCTCCTCGGCCTTGCAGGGCAAAAAATTCCCTCGCAAATCCAGTCTCCCCTTTAATGGGATAACAGTATAAATCATCCGCCAACCACAGCGGAGAAAGGGATTTCTATGGACGAAGAAGAAAAGCTGAGCCTTGAAGAGTCCGACGATAACTGGGGTGAAGATGTCGATCTCGGAGACGTCGACTTCGGCGGGGACGAAATGGGCGAAGACGGGCCGGGGGAGGGGACAGACCAGTCCGATCCCGACGCCTGGAAGGACGAAGAAAAAGAAGAGAAAGCAGAAAAACCCGCAGAGTCGGAAGCCCCGCCCGATAAACCGGCGGAAACCGACCAGTTTAAGCTGAAATATCTGGGCGAGGACAAGACCGTCACGCGGGAAGAGGCTGCCGCACTGGCGCAGAAGGGCATGGACTACGACAGGATTCGCGGCAAGCTCGAAGCTGCGGAGAACCTTGCGAAAAACGGGGAGCACATGCAGTTTCTTCAGGAGCTGGCACAGCGGCAGGGGGTTACCATTCCCGAGCTCATAGACAGGACGAGGGCGTTGTATCTTGCCGGCAAAGAGAACATCGACATGTCGGTCGCGCTCGGAAGGGTAAAAAACCAGCGGCTTGAGCGCGAGCTCAAATCCGAAAAGGACAGGCTCCAGCAGAAAAAGACGCAGGATACCGAGAAGCAGGAGGCAGCCCGAAAAAGGCAGCAGGACATATCGGAGTTTCTCAGGGCTTACCCCGGCACAAAAGACTTTAATCACATCCCCAATGAGGTGTGGACGGCCGTGCGCGGCGGGGAGAAGATGGTCTCCGCCTATGCCCGGTATGAAAACAGGCGGCTCGCCTCACAGCTTTCAAAGCTGAGCGGCGAGCTTGAGGCCGAGCGGCAGAACTCAAAAAACAAAGGCCGCACGACCGGCAGCCAGTCCTCCACAGGGAAGACGAAATACGAGGACGAGATAGACAGATACTGGAACGACTGATTATCTGGAGAGCCCAAAGGGCTCCCCGAATAAAGGGATTCGATTTTATTTCCGCCGCGCGCGGCGGAAACTCTGCAGGGGGAATTGACTTCGCCCGAGGAAGTCTAATGAAATGGGTTCCCACGCGGGTATACCCGCACAGGGCCCCGCCGAAAGGCGGGACGGCGGCGAGTGCCGCCGCAAAACGCAAAGCGTTACCGCAGGGGGAATTGACTTCGCCCGAGGAAGTCTAATGAAATGGGTTCCCACGCGGGTATACCCGCACAGGGCCCCGCCGAAAGGCGGGACGGCGGCGGGTGCCGCCGCAAAACGCAAAGCGTTACCGCAGGGGGAATTGACTTCGCCCGAGGAAGTCTAATGAAATGGGTTCCCACGCGGGTGTACCCGCGTGGGCAGGAAAGGAAGTTAAAATGGCAATAAATCTTACCGAAAAGTATTCCAACAAAGTAGCGGACAGATTTTCAAAGCAGTCCATGACGGCGGCGGCCGCGTCGGACGCCTATTCCTTCGAGGGGGTAAAGACCCTCAAGGTTTACAGCGTGGACACGGTGCCGCTGGCAAACTATAACCGCTCCGGCGGCATGGCCAGATTCGGCAGCGTCTCCGATCTCGGCGACACCGTGCAGGAGATGACCATGACTCAGGACAAGGCGTTTACCTACTCTATCGACAAGGGCAACGCCAAGGAGCAGATGAACGTCAAAGCCGCCACAAAATCCCTCAAGAGGCAGCTTGACGAGGTCGTCATCCCGACGATGGACAAGTACCGTCTTGACAGATGGGCCCGCATGGCGGGCTCTCAGGAGGTGCCGACGGCGGCGCCGAACAAGAACACCATCACCGGCCTTATCATGAACTGCACCGAGACGCTCGACAACGCCCTCGTGCCGGAGGCCGGGCGCACAATGTTTGTCACAACGGCCATGTACAAGGAGCTCAAGCAGAACCCCGAATTCCTGAACGTCGACGCCCTCGCGAAGGAGTCCCTCGTCAAGGGGCAGGTCGGCGAGATTGACGGGATGAAGGTCGTAAAGGTGCCGACCTCCTATCTGCCGACCGGCGTCTACTGGCTCATCACCTACAAGGACGCGTGCCTCGCTCCCGCGAAGCTCCAGGACTACAAAATACATAAGGACCCCCCGGGAATAAACGGTAAACGCCAGATTGCCGCCTAATCGGGCAACCGATTAGTGAAAATCGCGCAAATTCGGTGAACCCTAAACTATTAAAAAAACCATTGATTACCTTAGGATATCTTGAGATAATGGGCAAAAGAACAGATCCTGAGGTGTTTAAAATGAATAAAAAATGGAATTTATCAAATGTGCAGAAGTTGTTTTCAAATAACGGTTGCGTTCTTCGTGAAAGTGAGTACAAAAACACAAAACAACGGTTAAAATACGTTGCTACCTGCGGGCACGAGCACGAGATCAGTCTTGATAATTTTCTTGCCGGAAAGGGACGTCTCTGCAAAAAGTGCAGAGACGAAGCAATTGGCAAAAAAAAGCGGCTGACCTATGACGATGTAAAAAAGGTGTTTGAGTCCAGAGGGTGCAGACTTATAAGCACTGAGTACCAAAACAACACGACAAGGCTAGAATACATGGCAATTTGTGGGCATAAAAACAAAATTGCATTTAGCAAGTTTAAAGACGGTGGAGGTGCTGTATGTGCAAAGTGTTCAAAGTCAATCAAATATGAATATGACGAGGTGTTTGAAGACTTTGCCGGTCAAGGATGTGTACTCTTGGAAACGGAGTATATAAACTGCAAGATCCCAATGAGATTTATTGCGGAGTGCGGACACAAAAGTACTATAACATATGACGCCTTTAAAAACTCAAGCGCTTCGCACCGTTGTAAAGAATGTCAACTTATCACCCATTTTAATATTGAAAAAATTGTTTCACTTTTCCGTGACAGAGGCTGCTCGGTACTTGATACGGCTTATGTGCCAAAGAAGAAGATCCACTATATAGCAGCTTGTGGGCATAGAACCTATATTGCTCTTGATAAGTTTATTGACGGCCAGGGAACAAACTGTCCAAGGTGCAATAAGCCAAGGGGCGAAAAGCACCACGCGTATAACCCATTACTTACCGATGAGGAACGAATCCAGAATAGAGACGTTATTGAATACGTTATCTGGAGAAAAGGAGTCTTTGAAAAAGACGGGTATACGTGCAGAGTATGCGGAGATAACAGAGGTGGAAACTTACAGGCACATCATCTTAATTCGTACAGCGCCTTTTCGGACGAACGATTTGATATTGGTAATGGCATAACGCTTTGCGCTCAATGCCATAAGCAATACCACGTTGCCTGCGGATTTTGTGACAGCACGAGTGAAAAGTTTAATCAATGGTTTAAAAGAGCAAGGGAATACCGAGGCAAAGCGCAGAGTAACGTCTGCGGCTCGCCGTAACGCGTAGGGGCTGAAACTGCTTACAGAATATAAAGCCCCCAAGAGTGCGCGACATCTCAAGAAGATGAAAATGTACGCTGAACTCGCGGGAAACCGCGAGAGCTGCGGGATAAAAAGCCCGCAGGATAACATATTGGATCTGGTCGAGGGGCGCATCCTGCACGACGCGTTCGTGCTCGGCGCAAAGGGGACGGGCGTCCTCTCCTGCATCAACGGCAGCTACGACACGAACGCCCCGACGGTTACGAACGACACAGCAAACGCCAAGTTCACGGCCGCGGGAGACGCGGGCTCCTACACCTACTACACGACCGACGGCTCCGACCCGCGCTACAGCGAGTCCGCAACCGTCGTTAACTCAAACACGGCGAACATCACCTACGCGGTGCTCAATAACGCGATCACGGACACCACCGGAAAGGTCAAGCTCCGCGTGGCCTCCGTCCCGCACGACAACACAGCCATGTTCTGGTCGCCCGTGGCGGAGACAGTCGAGTACAACTAAAAACTGGCCGCTCTTTGACGGCGGAGATATACCCATGCCGTTTTAGTAACCTGAAAAGTTACTGAGCGGCGGAAAAGCCCGGGACGGCAGCAGACTGTGCGGCGCCGCGGGGCGGCATCCCGCCTTGCGGCGGGCCGAATGAAAGGGGGGCGGAAACCCCGCCCCCCAGCCTCTATAAGCGCTCATTGGCGCGGAAAGCGAGCATATATGTACCCTTTTACAATCGACGTGATAATCCCGTGTTATAACGCGCATAAGACTTTGCCGCGCGCGCTCTCCAGCATCGCCATGCAGGATATCGTCTCCCTTATTACCGTGACGCTTGTGGATGACTGCTCGACTGACGGCGGGTACGGGGAGATCGCGAAGACTTTCCAGCCGCTTCTCGATATCGATATCGTGACGCTGGAAAAGAACGGCGGGCCCGCCGTGGCGAGACAGGCGGGCATGGACTGCACCGACGGCGATTTCATCGTTTTTCTGGATTCCGACGACACGCTTGCGACGTCTTTTGCCCTGCACCAGATGGCAAACGACATGGTAAAGAGCGGCCTTGACGTCGTGGGCGGACAGTTTATAGAAGAGTGTGAGAACGGCAGCTTTGTACCGCATCCGCAGGACATGATATGGGTCTTTGCGAAGATGTACAGGCGCAGCTTCCTCGACCGTTTTCTCATCCGCTTCAACGACACGCGGGCAAACGAGGACACGGGCTTCAACGCCGTCGTCTCCGCGCTGACGAACCGCATCAAGCACATCCCGCAGACGGTTTACATGTGGCACTTTTCGGAGAACACCATAACCCGCAGCAACCACGGCGAGTACACCTACGCGCACGGGCACCGCGGCTACATCGAGAATATGATATGGGCTTTCCACGAGCTGGAGCGGCGGGCGCTGAACAGGGAAATCATCAGAAATTTCGCCGTCACCGTCATGTGCAGGCTGTATTTCATGCATGAGAGCGTGAAATCGGGCGCGCCGGAGGAAGCGGAGGGGAGCATGGCGTGGATACGGAAATTCTATGAGGCGTGCTGGGCGCCGATAGAGGATTACATCCCCGCGCCTTACCTTCTCGATATATTCGGCAGGGAGCAGAAGAGCTTTGCGGCAGGAGATGCCGGGCTTATCATGCCGCGCGTGACATTCAGGGAATTTTTGAAGGAAGCGAAAGGAGACTGATATGGCTTATGTGAGCGACGTTTTTGACTCGGCGATGGCCCTTATTGACGAGCTGGACGATACCGGGTCATCCGACGCGGCAGACACGGCGGAATACAAGAACAGAACGCCCGCGATAGTGAGCATCCTCATAGGCGAGTGCTACCCCTATTCGGAGAACTACGCAGCGGGAACGAGGCGCTCCGGCTGGACGCCTGTCACCGCCCAAGACGACTACATAGACGGGGTGGACGACACGCTTTGCCTCACCGTGATGCCCTACGGACTCGCGGCGAGCCTTCTTGTCGACGAGAACCCGGCGGCGGCGGGCTTTTTCCAGCAGAGATACGAGGCGCTGCTCGCGCGGTTCGGAAAAGAGCTGCCGTCGGACTGGGAGAGCATAGCCGATGTTTACGGCGGCATCGAAAACGGCGGATTCGGGAGATGGTAACTCATATCGTAAAAGCCCTATGGGCTTTTACGATAATGCGATTGCATAACGGCTGCTCAGCCGCAGCCGCCATGATTAGTGCCATATCCGCCGCGCATGCTGCCGGAAACTCTGCCAGGCTTTTCCCACTCAGGATCATTATTAATAACCAGACACTATTGCACAAAATGGCCATTCCTTCAGCTGTCATTTTGTGCGGCGAAAGGAATGGTCACATTTAAATGGCTACGATTTCGGCCTCTTCAAATGAGAAGATTTATCAGATCAAAAAGTGGCTCGGCATCAATCAGTGTCCGGACGGGGATACGGATCTGAAAAACGGCGAGGCCGCCGTGATGAAAAACTTCCGCATTACGGCGGACGGAGCCCTACAGGTGCGCCCCGGCACAAAGACGATTGCGGAGCTCAGAGCGGATGCGCCCGTGCGCGGCCTTTGGACGGGGTACGTTGGCGGCGACGAGGTTATGGTTGCCGCCTGTGACGGAAAGCTCTGGCTGGTAGACCCCGACGCGGGAACCGACGCGGTGGAAATAGGAGAAATTACTACCACGCAGCGCGTCCACATGTTCGGATTTTCCGAGAAGCTCTACATTATGAACGGAACCCAGTATAAGGTCTGGAACGGCGAAACGCTTGCGGATGTTGCCGGGTACCGCCCTCTCGTTGTGACCGCGTCGGTTCCGTCCGGAGGCGGCGCTGCGCTTGAACAGGTCAATAAGCTCTGCGGACTGCGCAGGGTGCGGTTCTCACCCACCGGCACCGCGACGGAATTTAAGCTTACTGAAACCGGGCTGGCCTCCATCGACTACGTGAAGAACACGGTTACCGGGGAAGACTACACGCCGGACACCGATTACTCCGCGAGAACGGAGTACGGAAACGTGGTTTTCGCGCGGTCAAGAGGCACGGAGCGCTTCACCGGCAACGGCTCGCAGACTGTATTTACCCTTTCGAGCAACGGCGACAGTGTGACGGGCGTGACCGTCGGCGGGGAGAACACAACATTTTACACCTACAACTCGTCAAACCGGACGATCACCTTTTCTTCGGCTCCCGCGGAAGACGCCGAGATAGTCGTCTCGGAGACCGTAACCGTCGCGGAGAGCTTCACGGGGACAGGCTCGCAGACCGTCTTCACCCTGTCCGGCGAAGCTATGACGGTGACGGGCGTAACCGTTGGCGGCAGCAGCACGACGGCTTACACCACCAGCAAAATCGATAAGACGGTCACCTTCGGCACCGCCCCCGGAGACGGGACTGCGATAGTCATCACCGGAACCACCGTGCCATCCGCCGGGACGGAGACCTTCACGGGGACCGGTACGCAGAAGGCCTTCACGCTGTCCGACAAAAACGTCAATGTGTCGGGCGTGACCGTAGACGGCAGCGGTACGGCGGGCTACACCTACAGCCTGGCGGACGGTACAATCACCTTCGGCGCGGCCCCCGAGAGCGGCGCGGTGATCGTCGTTTTCGCGACCGTGACGCCCATCGCGGGCACAAATACGATAGAGATCGGCTACACATACCCGGAAGACGACAGGGACACCGTTCTCACCATGCGGTTTTCCGAAACGTACAACGGCACGACGGACAGCCGCGTATTCCTTTACGGGGACGGGACGAATCAGACGCTTTATTCGGGACTTGAAACGGACGGGAGTGCCACAGCCGAATACTTCCCGGACTTAAACGTCATGCACGTCGGGGACGAGAACACGCCGGTAACCGCCATGATAAGGCACTATAACAGGCTCCTCGTCTTTAAGGAGGACAGTACTTACAGCGTCTGCTACGACACGATAACGCTTGCTGACAGCACGGTGACAGCGGGGTTTTACCTCACCACCGTGAACAAGAGCACGGGAAACTGCGCGCCCGGTCAGGCGGTCCTGGTGGACAACCACCCGAGGACATTTGACGGAAATACGCTCTATGAGTGGCGGGCGACGTCCACGAGCGGCAACATAACAGGCGACCAGCGGAACGCCAAGCGGATATCAGACAGGATAGAAAAGACGCTGGAAGATTTCACTCTCTCCGAAGTCACCGCTTACAACGACAAATTTAATCACGAGTATTACGCCGTGCAGGGCGGTACGGCCGTCGTGAACAACTACCGAAACGACACCTGGTATATCTACGAGGATTTCCCCGCCGTTTGTATGGCGGATTTAAACGGTGAAATTTACTTCGGCACAGATACAGGCACGATACGGCATGTTTCAAGGGATCACCGCGGGGACGATGGTGTGGCAATTTCCGCGAGATGGGAGTCCGGCGCGATGCCGTTCGGCGCGGATTTCAGACGCAAATACGCCGCCATGCTGTGGATCGGCGTAAAGCCGGAGAGTGCGACGAAGCTCTCCGTGACATTGCAGACTGACACTAAAAACGATTTTGCGACAAAGGTCATCGAGCGCACGCGGGCGACGCTTTTGTTTACCGATTTTGCCAACTGGTCTTTCGCCACAAACAGAAGGCCGTATATGAGCAGGATTAAGCTGAAAGCAAAGAAATTTACCTTTTACAAGCTGATTTTCACATCGGACACGATTAACACAACGGCGACGGTGGTTTCTGCGGATATCCGCGTCAGGTACGCGGGCAACGTGAGATAGGAGGAATTATGGCACTTACAACGCTGGATAGTGATCTTGGCATTATAGCGGCACTCCCAGACGAGCCGAACGATGCGGGAGGGCTGACCGCCGCACAGCTCAAAGCGAAGTTCGACGAGGCGGCAAAAACAATACAGACGTATTTAAACGATACGCATTTACCGCAACATACGGCGGGAAATATAGCATTTTCACCGATAGAGGGTGTATCTTCTGAGGACGTTCAGGCGGCTATCGCGGAGGTTTATACCGCGGGACAGGACGTTACTCTCGGTCAAATACCGCCCGGAACGTTGACTTTTGCAACACTTGATACAGACGTTCCGCCAAAGATTGCCAGGGCCAGCGGATGGGGGCTTTTACAGTCGTACACAACCGCCGGCACCTATACGTTTACTGTTCCGGACGCATACGGAGATGGCTTGGCTTATGAAATAGGCGTGTACGAGATCGGCGGAGGCGGCTCCGGCGGTGCCGGCAGGGTTACAAATGACAGTCAGGGAGAACTTCGCGCATGTGCCGCGGGCGGTGCCTCAGGAAGAACAAGAGTATTTTACAAGACAGTTACGCCCGGCGATACGATTGCCGTTGTTGTAGGAGCTGGCGGTACAGCAAAGGTCATTACCACAAGTGCCTATGCCGCTTCCGGCTCAGGAAACGACGGAGGTTCAACATCGTTCGACGGTATTGCAGCTCTCGGCGGAGAAGGCGGGCAGGCATGGGCGCTGAGATATGACAACACATCTTCGATTCCCGGAGCTTCCGGCGGACAGGGTTCAAATGCGCCTATTTCGTCCATCATGTCATCCGCTCCTGCAATGGGCCAGAATACGCATGATTTGTCCGCGCTATATCCGGGAGGCGATACATTTTCTTTTGAAGCTTTAAACCCGTTTGATATGAAGCGATATCTTGGCGCGGGCGGCGCGGCCTACGCCTATGCATACAGCGACAGTACTTACGAGATAGTTGAAACCGCGCCCGCTTTGGACGACGGCAATTCCGGCGGAAGCGGCGTTTCGCACTCAAGCAATACGTCGGATTCCGAAGATGCCACCGCAGACAGCGCGACGGGTAACGGAAACGGCGGCGGCGGCGTTGCCGTTGCGACTTGGGCGGATTATCAAACGAGAACCGCGACTTCCGGCGCGGGCAGTGACGGCGCGGTATTCATCTACGCCAGAGGAATTTAAGGGGGTGCATTCATGGCAGCCACAATAAAACAGGGCGACGCTTACAGTCTGCCGGTTACGGTGACACTTGACGGGACGGCGCTCGATATCTCCGACGTGTCCATTGTGGAATTTATGTTCGGAAGTACGCGCAAACTTTACCCGGATACCGTGACATACAACGCGGCGGACGGCAAGTTTTATCTGCCGATCACGCAGGAGGAAACGTTAGCACTCTCTACCGGAAATATCAAGCTCGATATCCGCGTGAAGTTCGTAAACGGGAGCGTGCAGGGAATAAAGCGTCCGATGTTTGCAACGATTGTAGACGCCGTATCGGAGGAGGTGCTTTAAATGAGCCTAACAGCTGACGTCGGCGAAGTTTCCACGCTGTCGACAGGCCTTGACAGCGTTTCCGAGCTTACCGGCGACACGACACCCGCGCACCTGATTGCGGGGCGAGAAGTCGAGCTGCAGAAAGGCGACACAGATATCCAGTGGCGCTATGTCGGTGATACGGACTGGACGGATATCGTGGAACTCACGGAGATAACCGGCCCCACAGGTTCGCAGGGCATTCAAGGTGAAACCGGTCCTGTTGGGCCACAAGGTCCGACGGGCGATACGGGCGCAACAGGCCCTCAAGGCCCGCAGGGGCTAAAAGGTGACACGGGTGATACAGGACCGCAGGGCATACAGGGTGAAACCGGTCCCGTCGGACCGCAGGGTCCCCAGGGAGAAGCCGGTTCCGTCGGCCCACAGGGACCGCAGGGGATTCAAGGCGAGACAGGCGCGAAGGGTGACACCGGAGATCAGGGGCCTCAGGGTATTCAGGGGATTCAAGGCATACAGGGCGAGACGGGGGCTACGGGTCCGCAAGGGCCGCAGGGCGAAACGGGCTTAACCGGGCCAACCGGTCCTCAGGGAGACAAAGGCGATACAGGAGATACCGGACCGCAAGGACCTACCGGAGACACCGGAGCTACGGGCAACGGCATTTCCTCCGTCGTTCTGACAAGCGGTAACCACGCGGCGGGGACTACGGACACCTATACAATCGCCTTTACGGACACTTCCACCACGACATTCTCCGTCTACAACGGCACGGACGGTGAAGGCGCCGGAGATATGCTGGCCTCTGTATACGATCCCAACGCGAAAGCGGCAGACGCTTTCGGCATGGCAAACATGGTCGAGGGGACTACAAACAAAATTTTCACCGCGACAGAGCGCGCAAAGCTTTCAGGGATTGCCGACAATGCGAACAACTACACGCACCCGTCAACACACAGCGCGGATATCATTGTTGACGGCACGACGAATAAGGCGTATACGGCGACAGAAAAAACCAAACTTTCGGGCATAGCATCCGGCGCGGAGGTTAATGTCAACGCCGACTGGAATGCTTCAAGTGGTGACGCGCAGATTTTGAACAAGCCTAGTCTTGCAACGGTTGCGACAAGCGGAAGTTATACCGACTTGTCAAATAAGCCGTCGATCCCGTCTGCGCTGTCTGCGCTTACAGACGATTCGACACACAGGCTTGTTACAGACACGGAGAAAAGCACATGGAACGGCAAAGCGGATTCAAGCCATACGCACGGCTCCGTAACAAGCGACGGCAAGATCGGCGCTACGGCGGGCCTTATTGTAACTACCGGAGATAACGGCATTCTTAGAGCGCAAACGCAGGAAGAAGCCGGAATTGGCAGTTACAAAATAGGTGATGTAAAAACAACAATCAGAAGCGACTTGGGCTCGGATTGGTTACTATGTAATGGCGATATTATAACACCGGGTTCTTATCCTGATTTAGCAAAAATTTTGCCGGTATACCCAAAGAATACATGGACGTTACACACTTGTGGAACAGAAACATTTATGTCTGTTGACAGCGATGGCACCTATTGGGTAGCAGTTGGTACAAATGGAGCATTATATTATGCCACTGACCCAACCGGAACATGGACGGCAAACAATCAAGGCAGTAATACGCTGTATAGAGTTAAATATATTGATGGCGTATGGTTTGCCCTCGGATTAAATGGTACTTTGTTGTATACCACTGACCCAACCGGAACATGGACTGTAAACAATCAAGGAACTTCTACATTATATGATATCAATAAATTTAATGGAAAATATGTCATTGTCGGGTCGTCTGGAATTGTTTATTATACGGATGATTATACGGGAACATGGACATTAAACACACAGGGAAGTACAGTACATAAAACGATCACTATATATGACGGTGTATTATATACAGATGGCGGAACCACCCTATATTATACAGACGATGTTACCGCCGATACATGGTCAACATATACCCTTCCCGTCGTGGCAAATGAAGCTAACCCGTTCACTATTCAAGACGGCTATTTTTGTTTTATAAATAATGATCGGGTTTATTATAATACCGTTTTGGGTAGTGGATGGGCATATGATAGAGCAGAATCCGATTCGCTTGTACAATGTGTACGGAAAACACACGGGTACTGGTTTTGCGCCCATATGGACAATGCATCCGGTAATGGAAAAATGTACATCCTTTCCAGTGACAAGCCCGATGGTGCATGGTCATTAAAATTTACCGCTACCAGTAATTATTTATATTTTGCCGATGTTGTTTGTGGATATTTGATTGCATTAGGCGAAGCGGGAAGTATTTACGTCGTACCGTGTACCCTGCCAGTTGAAACTTCAAATGCGGGATATGTATATATTAAGGCGGTGTAATAAATGATAATTAACCCAACCCTTCCACCGAGAAAAGACTATGTTGAGGTGGAAATAGACGGAGTTCGACAGTATAAAAATATAAATGATTTTTACCTTGAAACTCCCGAAGAAAAATACGACGCCCGCGTCGTCGAGCTTATACGCGCACAATATTCAGCCGACGATGAGTATAAGGTTCTCCGAGAATACCTCGCCTACGGGAGTACGAATCCCGACGCGGCGACGGCGTTCAATACATACAACACGTTTGTTGAGACGTGTAAAGCGCAGGCGCACATTGAAATATACGGCGAATAATTAAGTGGATATCGGGGGCTTTATAATGGACTTAAATACTCTGATTTCTTCGGGCGTGGTCGTTCTCGTGGCTGTTATCGAGGCGTTCTCGCTCCGTGAACCTCTCCGCCATGCGGTCGCTGCACGGGATAGACAGCGCTCTTACGGAGGCGGAGGCGAGGGGGAGAGGCGGTACGCCTTAAACTGTGCGAAACGCGCGCTGGAACTTGAACCCGAGAGCGCGCGTATAATGGAAAACATAAGGATAATGGAGGCTGTGTGATGGACTTCAACGCTCTTGTTTCTTCCGCCGCCGTCGTTATGGTGGCAATTATTGAAGCCTGGTCGTTAAAGGAGCGCAAAAGTGAAAAGCGCCGACGTGAGCGCGCGGAACGGCTGGAGCTGGACAGGGCGAGAGAGAGCCGCCTTGCCATGCAGATGATGGACGCGAGCCTTGAGCTCAGTCTTGCGACGGCAATCGCCGTTGAGCAGCACAAGCTGAACGGCGAAATGAAGGCGGCGAAGGAGAAGGCGCAGGCGGCGCAGGAGGAATACAGGGTATTTGTCCTTGATATAGCCTCACGCCAGATCGCAAAGGTGTAAAGGGGACAGGAAAATGCTAAGCAGCAGGGATATAGATTTGCTCCGCTCGGACGTCGCGGCAAACTGCAGGAAGTTTATAGCGCTTGCCAAAGCCGACGGCTGGCCCGTTTTGGTCACGGGCACGGTCAGGGATGAGGAATACCAGAAATACTGCTATGACAACGGCACGGCGAACACGCCGTATCCGTCGTTTCATTCGGTAAAGGCGGGGCTTGCGTTCGATATATGCAAAAATGTGAAGGGCGAGGAATACAGCGACAGCGCTTTCTGGACGTACTGCGGGGCACTTGGCCGGAAAATGGGATTTGAGTGGGGCGGCCTCTGGAAGAGCATAGTCGACAAGCCGCATTTTCAGTGGTCGGACGGCGGGAAATACACGTCGGCCATGATCCGGGCGGGCAAGTATCCGCCGGAAATGCCGCTGTATGAGGAAGCGATTGAAACCGTAATGGAGGTGGAAGAAGTGACGCAGGAACAGTTTGACACAATGATGAACAATTACCTGAGCGAGCTTGCAAAAAAAGACCCGTCCGACTGGTCGCAGGAGGCCAGAAACTGGGCGGAGGGGAACGGCATCATATTCGGCGACGAGAACGGAAACAAACAGTATAAGGCGTTCTGCACCCGCGAGCAGATGGCGCAGTTTTTGTACCGGATGTCGCAGAAATGAAAAGGGAGTTTTCGAAGGCGCTGCTTGTGCAGGAGAGCGTACTGATTTGGCTTTTAACAATTGCCTTTATAGTGCTCGCGTTCCTGTGCGTCTTCAAGGGATATACCGGCTCTTTGCCGTGGCTGTCCGTGACGCTCTCGGGGGCGTGGGCGGCATACGGCGCGTCGCAGGCGTTCTATTATAACAAGGCGAAAGCGGAAAACACGAAGGACGGCATTAAGTACGAAATGACCGTCAACAAAAATATCGATGCGGATTAGGAGGAAAAACCCATGTTAGAAGTATTTAAAGATATTGCCATTACCCTTATACTCGCGGGGGTCTGCGCAATCGGCGCGTATACGCTGAAGACGCGGAAACAGCAGATACTCGCAATTGCGGCCGAGCTGATTCAGAAAGCCGAGAATGCCATACAGGGCTCCGGTATGGGCGAAGAGAAGAAAACCTTAGTTATCACACAGCTGGAGGCTATGGGCATTACCGTCGACACGTGGCTCAGCGGTCAGATTGACAGCATTGTGAAGTACCTGAACACAAAAAGCGGCTGGCTCTCGGACAGCGCGGCGGATACGGCAAAAACGGCCGTGGCGTCTGTCACCGGCGAGTCTGAAACCGCAGAATAGGGGGGCATTATGGCTACAAATGTAAAAGGTACTATTGACCCGCTGGCGCAGAAGTACATTGACGAGATGAACGAAAATTCGGATAAATATAGCGAAGCGACCACGGATGAAGAAAAAAATAAACAGCATCAAAGGAGCGTCAATGACGCCGCCGGGCTAACCGAAATTTTCGGATATGAGACCAGCTATGACCCGGATGTCGGATGGACGGTGTGGGGAGACGGCTTAAAAGACGCCGGAGACGTTGCCGCGGCATATAAAGATTCATGGGCATCCGACGGATACGGCTCAAACACGCTCCGTTCCGCCACAGATCATTCGGACTATATAAGCGGCTACTTCAGCGACGCGGAGAAGTCCGCCCTGAACGCGCTGGACGCCTCCTATCAGCAAAACCTTCTCACCCTTGACGCCGCGGCCGCCAAGATTCCGCAGCAGTACTATACCGCGAAAAACGAGGCCGCCGCGCAGAACGCGCAGCAAAATCAGGCGTTCAATGAATACGCGGCGGCTGCGGGTTTAAACTCCGGTGCGGGCGGACAAGCCTCCCTTGCCTCATCCAACCAGCTCCAGTCGAACCTGTCCGGCATCTCGCAGGCGCAGGCGAACGCGCTCGCCGACGTGGAGACGCAGCGGGCGCAGATCAAGACCGCGTATCAGTCCGCCGTTGCGCAGGCAATAGCCGACAACGACCTCGAGGAGGCAAACGCGCTCTATCAGGAGATGGTGAGAGTGGACGAGTCGGTGGTCGCAACCGCGCAGGCGCAGGCATACTTGGATCAGAATCAAAGTCAGATAGACTCCAGTAACAGCCAGTGGAATCAGCAGTTCCAGTACGGTAAGGAGCAGGATGCGTATAACAAACTGCTTACGAATGCGCAGACTTTGGCGGCTTACGGTGACTTTTCAGGCTA
>JBFWIW010000046.1:0-24177 GCA_050253535.1 Oscillospiraceae bacterium | reverse complement strand
CCCATAAATAATTAAAAGGAGACACTACTATGGACAAAGAAAAAATCATCTCACGCATAAGAGAATGCGGCCTTGTGGCCGTCGTCCGCGCCGGTTCAGGGGATGAGGCTCTGCGTATAGCGGAGGCCTGCATGAAAGGCGGCGTCGCTGCTATTGAACTGACCTACACTGTCCCGGGGATAACGGATATTATCAGCAGACTGGCAGAAGAGTACAAGGGTTCAGCAGAGTTTATGATCGGGGCCGGCACCGTTCTCGATGAAGAGACTGCGCGAACCGCTATGCTCGCCGGCGCTCAGTATATCGTAAGCCCCTACCTCCGCCCGGAAATGGTGAAGCTCTGTAACCGTTACCGCGTGCCTGTAATGCCCGGTGCAATGACGATAAAAGAAGTCGCTGAGGCCATGGAGTGCGGCGCTGATATTATAAAGATATTCCCCGGCGAGGTCTTTGGCCCGAAAATCATAAAGGCTGTAAACGGTCCTCTTCCACATGCGCGCCTCATGCCGACAGGCGGGGTTACAGTGGAAAACGCTTATGAGTGGATAAAGGCCGGAGCCGTCGCTGTCGGCGCGGGCGGGAGCCTCACTGGTGGCGCCAAAACAGGCGACTTTGCCTCCATTACCGATACCGCGAAAAAATTTATCGCGGAGATAAAGCGGGCCCGCGGAGAATAAGGGCATAAAAAGGAGCGTTTATCATGTTGGTACTCGCAGTTGAATCCAGCACCAGTTCGGCAAAGGCTCTGCTGTACGACACTGAGAAGGGCATTCTTAAAACTGAAGCTCTCCGCTATCCGCACGAGATCGACAAGAACGGCATGACGGACACTGAAGGCGTCTTCCAGGCAACAATGCAGACAGCGCGAAAAGCGGCGGAGGGAATGCCTGTCGAGGCAGTCGCGCTCTGCGGCACGTGGCACAGCCTTGCCGCCTGCGACAAAAACCTCACGCCAAAAGCCCCGACTTTCTCGTGGAACTTTCTCGGCGCGGCTGAGACCTGCCGCGAAATGCGGCGTGATACCGCGATCTCACGCAAATTTTACACCCGCACAGGCTGTATGCCGCACAGTGTTTATGTACGCCACAGCCTGCAATACCTGAAGGCACAGGGCTTTGACTATTCTGACTGTCTTCTCGCCTCACAGGGCGGCTACGCCTTCTATAAGCTCACAGGTGAGCGGTTTGAGTCCGTCAGCACCCAGTGCGGGAGCGGTTTTGTAAACATATACGAGCTCAGCTATGACGACTTTGCGCTCGACTATTTCGGTGTCAGGGAAGCACAGCTCGGAACTTTGGTCACCTATAAGGACGCACGGCCTTTAAACGATTATGGCGCGGTCCTTATGGGCATAAAATCAGGAATCCCGGTCGTCCCCGCGCATCCGGACGGGGCGCTGAACCAGGTGGGTAATTACGCAAACCGCCCGGGGATAATGACACTCTCCGTCGGAACCAGCGGTGCTCTGCGCGTAGCAGCCGCAAAGCCCATACTGCCCGACAAAGCACAGCTCTGGTGTTACTACGGCGTAAACAGCTGGATGTCCGGCGCAGCCGTCTCCGGCGCGTGCAACTGCATTGATTGGTTCCGCAATACCTATCTCGGCAGGAAGTGGTCATTCGAAGAGCTTGAGACCGCGCCGGACCCGAGTGCGGATACGCCCGTTTGCCTGCCGTTCATGTTCGGTGAACGCAATCCCGGCTGGCACGACGACGCGCGCGGCGGTTTTTATGATCTGACGGCAAATCAAACAGTGCAGGATATGTATCATTCGCTCCAGATGGGCATACTCTTCAACCTTTACGACTGTTACCGAATCCTCTGCAGCGAGGACGGCGAGCCGAACGAGATAATCGTCTCCGGCGGCGGCGTCAATTCCAAAAGGTGGACGCAGATGCTCGCTGACATATTCAAAAAAGAGATCCTCGTTGCGCAGAACCCGAACGCCTCGTCCATCGGGGCTGTGGCGCTCGCCCTTAACGCGGCGGGAGTGCTCGACGACGTGAACAATTTCCGCGCGGACTTTGACAGCGCAGTGAGGTTTATGCCAGACTCCGGGATGTACGGGTATTATGACCGGCAATTTGCAAGGTATCTGGAGCGATACCGGAGGGAAATGCAATAATCATACCACCGGCCGCCGGTGGTATGCACAAGCCCCCTTAGGAATCGGCAGAACTATAAAGTTCTGCCAACCGCACGACTCTCACCGGCAGCCCCTAAAGGGGCTGCCTTCTTGCGTTCTTCTACCGGCTTACCCGTAAACGGTTCGATAAATTCTTTCGTCGTTAACCGCTCATCTGCCTTATCTTCCTTTAGCTGGTTTCTGATGTTTCCTCGATTGCTCACCCATTCCTTCCTGCTGTACTCAAATCGTAGCCCCTATACCAGAAATGACGGTTTCTATATTGTGCTTCATGGTGGCTTTCAATCCGTCCGTGCTTCTTGACACCAATGCTATTTCATGTGTTCTAGTATCAGCTGCCCCGGTACTTTGTAGACCATACCGGTAAATGTGCCGTCTGCGTTGCGCACTATCACCGCGATAAATCCGTCGCTGCCATCGTCCGGCAGGCTTGATCCGTGCCTGAAAATGCCGTTTTCGTCAAACAGTGCTGCATCTGCCGATTCCTCCGTGATTGGGTAATATGCGGTGGCGAGAGGATCACCCGTCGTGTGATATTCATACGTGTCGCCGTAGGTGAAAGATTGCACGCTGTCCGGCCTGACCTCACATTTATCCAACGGTATGCTTTGGAGAAGTTTACTGTACGCTTCATACTCCTTCTGCTCTTGCGTATTCTGCTCTTCACTTGGTTGATAAGTGAATGCGCCTGTTCCCGACAGGTCGATCGTGACATCCTTTTCCGCCGTTTTCCCGTTTCTGAAGGTCACCTTGGCGTGGACGGTTGTCACTTTTGGGAATGAGGGGGATTCCGAACTGTCAATGTAGTTTGTACCCCAGAAAAGGAGGTAATTATCGGCCGTTTCCTTATCGAGGGTGATCATACTGCCGACATCGTCAAAATCCGTGCCGAACACGACCATCTGATTGTCCGGGCCCACATACAGTGTCGGCACTCCGCTCGTTGAGATATCGGACAGATTGCCGATATACTGCTCGGCGAAGAAGCCGTCATCGGTGGAAAATTCCACACTCTCGATGTTCTCACCCTCACATCGGAGTCCTAGGCCAACATACATAGTGTTTGTCTCCCCATCGATATAGCCTCCCCAATATTCGGGCCGTGTGTCCATGATGTCCACCTCGCGAAGTTGGACCGAACCGTCCTCCTGCACCTCCATCGCGTAGGCTTTTACGACAAATATGTTGTCGGCTTGCGGTGTTAAAAACATACTGCCAAACACCATCAGGCATATTACAGCCACCGCTGTTGCAAATGATACCGCCGCTTTAAAGACGGGGCTTTTCTTGTGCTGTTTTTGTATGGCTATATCAAACACACGATTTTTTATCTCATCGTTCGGCTGAACAGTATTAAAAGCATTTACGATTTTATCATTCTTCATTTTCTAAAACTCCTCTCAATAGATTCCTTGCTTCACGCAAGTGGTTGCGAATGGTAGAGTGCGGTTTCCTTAATATCCCTGCGACTTCTTCTGATGTGTAACCCTCGTAATAATAGAGATAAATCACATCTTTATAGCGTGTAGGCAGTTCCATGACGGCTTTCAGAGTTTCATCAATATGGAACGGATCATCACTTTGCATATTTTCGTAATCGTTTATATCCGCGCGGCTACGCCACCAATGATTGAGATAATCTTTACAAGTATTTATAGTAGTTCGTATAAGCCATGCCTTTTCATGTTCGGCATTTTGAAATATGATACTTTTTTGTATTATCTTTGCAAATACATCTGCGGCCACATCCTCTGCATCAGATGGATTTTTTAGATATGAGAAGCTGACTCGGTATACCATATCGAAATGCCGCCTGTATATTTCCTCAATGTTCTTTAGTGACGCTCCCTTGCCGCGCGCTGACAAAGGTTTTATCATCTCGCAACCTCCTTTCATTAGTAATACGATTGAAAGGCACATAATGTCGGGCAATTTCAAAAAGATTTCATAGCCAAGCATCTTTCCTGTATCTTCATTTATAATGCCGTAAATTATCCGACGCCTATACTTCGGGGCAAGTTGATACAATTTTTACATTCCCACTTCGCGCACTAACAAAGGTCATTTTTTTCTTTGCATTGCTAAACCATATTGGAACCACCAGCACAGCTGGTGGTTTTCTTTGGACAATAATAGGCGGGAAGATTTTTTCTTCCCGCCCTTACTATTACCGCTCATATTACGTATTCAAAAGTCTTCTTCGCCACTACCTCTTCCTCGTCTGTTGCGACAACATAGACGGTGACGGGGGAGTCTTTCTTTGAGATGACTCCTCGAACACCTCGCGTACCATTCTTTTCCTCGTCAAGTTCAATGCCCATATGGGCCGTCGCCCTGCAGACAGCGCGCCTTAAAAGCGAAGAATTTTCGCCTATCCCCCCGGCGAAGGCAAGGGCGTCGAGGCCGCCCAGCTCGGCATAATATGAGCCGATATAGCGCACGATCCCGGTCACAAACACGTCATAGGCCAGCTTTGCCCGCTCGTTCCCCTCAACCATGGCCTCCTCTATGTCACGAAGGTCATTGCTCACACCCGATATTCCCAGAAGGCCACCGCGCTTTTTGAGCGCCTCGGTCACTTCATCGAGCGTGAACCCGCGGCTCACCATGTACGGTATTATAAAACTATCGAGATCGCCGACGCGGTTGGATTGTATGACCCCCGTCTGGAGCGAAAGCCCGAAGCTGGTGTCTACGCTTTTTCCGTTCAGTATCGCGCAGAGCGACCCACTCCCGCCCAGATGGCATGATATGAGTCTCCCTGTTCCTGCGCCGCTGACGGCGGAAACCGTTTCCGCGACATAGCTGTGGGACGCGCCGTGATAGCCCAGCTTTTCCACCCCATATTTTTCATACCACTCATAGGGTACGCCGTATAGCTTGCGCTCTATAGGTACCGTCATGTGAAACGCCGTCTCAAACGCGCCAATGAAAGGGACGGCGGGCAAGACCGTCCTTACGGCGGCAATTGCCTCAAGATACGGCCCATTGTGCGCGGGAGCCACGACCATGTACTCCCGCATGGCGTCCTGCACCTCGTCCGTGAGCGCGTGGATACCGTAAAAGCCCTTGGCCAGGACGGTCTTGAAACCGACGCGGTCTATCTCGTCCATATTCTGCAGAACGCCGGTCTTGTTATCACAGAGTGCCGCGATGAAAAGCGCTATGCCATCGGAATACGTCTTTATGCACAGATTTTCGCGAAAATCGTTTAATCCCGCGGCCTCATAGCGAAATGTGGCGCGGTCTTCGCTCCCAACACGCTCAATGCGGCATGCGGCGAGGACGGTTTTTTCCGGCATATTGAAAAGCTTAAATTTCAGGGAAGTGCTCCCTGCGTTACACACCAGTATTTTCATAACAACCTCATATGCGTTCTGGCGCACAAATTTTAATAATAGTCTCCCTCCGCACGGGAGGATTTTTCCATCATCTTCTGTTGCCGCTTCAGCGGCGAAAAAATTGAATTAAAGCATTAGTGTGAACTGTTCCACACTGATCTCCTGTTTTAAACGTTATGTGATAGTCACCTCATCGGCATTCCTGCGCAGGGCAAATACCGCCGCAACTCCGCATACGGCGGCAAAGACGGCTGTAAGATAGAATCCCACAGCCATACCGAGTCCGTCACATACCCAACCCGTTACAAGAGGCCCGAAGAAAATGCCTAGGCTGTACACCGCCTGGAAAAAACCCATCGCGCTGCCGCGCTTTTCCGCCGCCACGCCGCCTATCGCCATGGACATGCATACCGTAAACATGAGCGAACGGAAAAATCCGAGCCCGGACTGCACCGCAATCAGCGCGCCGACCGAGTTTACCATCATATAAATGACGGAGAGGACCGCCATGGCAAAAATACAGCCGATTATGATGGGTTTTCTCCTGTGATACTGTAAAGGGCGCGTCCCAGCGATAAAGTTAGCAGGCAGTCCAGCGAGCGGCAGGCACATCGCGAGTACACCGAGCTCGGTATCCGATGCACCCATTCCCCGCGCCACCAGCGGTACGTATGTTATGGCAAGGCCAAATGAAATATACTGTGCAAGCCCTGCAAGAAGACTTATTATTACAAGCAGCCGGTTTTTACCCACTGACAGGAGCCCTTTGATATCGGGTTTTTTGCGGTTTTCCTGAGCGACCTGTTTTTTTTCTACAGTGAAAACGCATAAAACAAGCCCCGCAGCCGCCGAAACGGCAGACATGCAAAACGGCGCCGCCTGACTTATGTGATCCGCTGCAAGGCCGCCTGAAAAATTGGCAGCGACCTGGCCGGATGTACTCGTCATATTCATGACGGCGATAGCCCTTGCTGAGTCACACCCATTAAAATACGACGAATACATAACCGTAGCACAGACCCAGGAACTCGCCGACACTCCGGTGAGAAGCCGCATAAAAAACAGTACCGGCGGATATGGAAAAAGCGCCATGAATGAGGACGCTACAAGAATGCTCCCGAAGCCAAATGTCAGTATAAAAATCTTGCGTTTTCCCAGTGAGTCGCTCATAATACCGAGCGGTATTCGGGAGACAAGCTGGGAAAGACCATATGCGCTCGCAATTAAGCCGACCATAGCCACAGATGCGCCTGAAGCTTTACAGTACGTTGAAAATATCGGGACAAATGCGTAATTCGCATACCAGAATATAAACATGGTAAGGACAAAAAGCGCCTTGCGTGGTTTCTTTTCCACTTTGCTCCCCCGATTTATCGCACGCCCGGCTTTTCAGCCGGGCGTACCCTATAAAGTTTTTTATTCCGCCAGCTTATATATCTCCACAACATCCTGCCAGCGGAGCTTCTTTATGCCGCCTATCGGCATCTCGTCGCCAAAGAGAATCTTCGTCGCCCTCTTCGCCATATCCTCATAGTCTTCGCGCTTTGCGCCGAGCTCCGCCATCGTTGTGGGAAGGCCCATTTCACGGTAGAACGCCTTCAATCTCTGAATGCCGGTGAGTATGAGTGCCTCCGGATCGCGCGGCGCTGTCTCAACGCCCATGACACGCTGGGCAAACTGCGTAAACATGGGTATGTTTTCGCGGTAGACGTACCGCATCCAGGCAGGTATGACGACGGCCAGCCCCGCCCCGTGTGCCACATCATATTTGGCCGATAGCTCCTGTTCCATCTTGTGGCTGGCCCAGTCGTCCTGCCGGCCCATACCCATCTGGCCGTTGTGCGCCATTATGCCGCTAAGGGCAAATTCACACCACGCGTCATAGTTTTTCGGATCGTAATGGAGCGTCAGGGCGCTGGCCATGACGGTTTTCATCGTTACCTCGCAGTATCCATCCACAAGGTCCGTACGCTGTACGTTCGTCATATAGCGCTCCATGGCGTGGCTCATAATATCGCACGCGCCGTTCGCAACCTGTTCAGGCGGCAGGGTATAAAAGAGCTCCGGATCGACGATGCTGAAAACGGGGCGGATGACCGGGTTATTACAGCCGAGCTTCCTGCCGTTGTGCGTTATTACCGAGGAAATACTCGATTCGCTGCCGGTGGCCGGAAGCGTCAGTATACACGCGACGGGCAGCGCCTTTTCCGGTAGCTTTCCAGCCGCGTAAAAGTCCCAGACATCGCCGTCATATGGGACGCCCATAGCTATCGCCTTGGCAGAGTCAATGGCGCTGCCGCCGCCTACTCCGAGGATGAAACCGATATCGTTTTTACGGCAAAGCGCTATGCCCTCGTGTACGAGACTTAGCCTCGGATTTGGGACGGCGCCGCCCAGCTCAAAGACCTCGACGCCTGACTTTTTTAGCGAGGCCATGACCGCGTCATACAGTCCGCTTCTCTTTATACTGCCTCCGCCATAGTGCAGAAGCACCCTGTCGGCATATTTCTTGATCCGGTCGCCTATCTCGTTATAGGTACCTTTACCAAAAACTATTCTCGTCTGGTTTTGATATTCAAAATTTAACATGGTCAACCTCCGTACAATTTACTGAATTACTTTTTATATGATAACTCCTCTGCCGCCTTTTGTTCAACCATTTTCTTGAATTTCACTTGAATTTTCAGCTGAAACTTCCGCTTTCACGCTGTACTATTGAAATAAATATTAAAAAGTGATATGTTGTTTTCATCAACAAGAATGCGTTTGGAGGTACTCCATGGGCAGTAAAATTACGGTCTTTGGCAGTTATGTTGTGGATCTCATGTCCCGTATGTCACATCTCCCTGTCCCCGGGGAAACGGTAAAGTGCTCTATGTTCCGGATGGGCCCCGGCGGCAAAGGCTTTAATCAGGCGGTCGCCGCGCATAAGGCCGGCGGCAGTGTCACCATGGTGACAAAGATCGGCCGTGATCCCTTTGGAGACATCGCTCTGAATACCATGCGCGATCTCGGCATGGATTTTTCGCGTATCCTGATTTCCGGCACAGAGGGGAGCGGCACGGCACTTATCCTGGTCGACGAAAACACTTCCCAGAACATGATAGGCGTGACGTCCTGCGCCTGCGGAACCATTACGAAGGAGGATGTCGATTCTCTGGATGACCTTCTGGATGAGAGCGACTTCGTCCTCTTGCAGCTTGAGGTGAACGAGGACGCAAATGAAGCATTCATAAGGAAAGCACACGAAAAAGGCATTACCATAATACTGAACACCGCCCCCGTCGCCCCTATAAAAGACGACGTCCTCGCACTCTGCGACATCGTTACTCCTAACGAGGTGGAGGCGGCGCTTCTTACCGGTACCGGTCCGATAACGGATTTTGACAGTGCCGCCGCCGCAGCTGCTGTGTTCCACAGAAAGGGCGTCCCTTCAGTCGTCATTACGATGGGAGGCAAGGGCGCGTTCCTTTCCTCGGGAGGAATGCAGGAATTGATCCCCCCCTACCCAGTGAACGTAATCGATACTACTGGCGCGGGCGACGCTTTCTCCGGCGGATTCGTGACCGCCATGTCGGAGGGTAAGACACTGCATGAGGCGGCGTGCTTTGCCTCGGCGCTGGCAGCCCTCTCGGTACAGAAGCTTGGCACCACTCCGTCGATGCCGTGTCGCGCCGAAATAGACGCATTCATAGAAACAAATGGCTATACAGCCTGAATTTGGAGGAAAATATGATAAATCTTGCTTCTTACATTGATCACACGATCCTTAAGGCGAACGCGCGTAAGTGCGACATTGAAAAGCTTTGCGCCGAGGCGAGGCAGTATCAGTTCGCCTCCGTATGCATAAACGCCTGTTACGTTCCGCTCGCAGCAGAGCTTCTCAAGGGTTGTGGAGTAAAGGTCTGCTGTGTAGTGGGGTTCCCGCTCGGCGCGATGGATACCGTCAGCAAGGCCTTCGAGGCGGCGACTGCGGTTGCAAACGGCGCTGAGGAGGTCGACATGGTCATAAATGTAGGCGCCGTCAAGGACGGCGACTGGGATTACGTGCGGGAGGACATCAGGGCTGTCGCCTCCGCCTGCCGACCAAAAGCAATTCTGAAGGTCATACTGGAAAATTGCCTCCTTACGAAGGAGGAAATAATAAAAGCCTGCGAAACGGCGGTTGGGGCGGGGGCGGACTTTGTCAAGACTTCCACCGGCTTTTCAACAGGCGGCGCGACCGCGGAGGACGTAGCCCTCATGAAAAAAACCGTCGGCACCAGAGCGAAGGTCAAGGCTGCGGGCGGAATTCGCACAACGGAGGATGCAAAGACGATGATCGCCGCCGGAGCCGACCGTATCGGTGCTTCCGCCGGTATAGCGATAGTAGAGGGCGACAAATAAATGGGGTTTCAAAAAATTGCCCCGTTTATACCGGCTTTGATTTTAAAATCTCAGTTAACACTGCCCAATTGTTTAATTATTGCCAGATGAACAAATCAAAAGTATATTCCAAGGGTTTCATGGTGTTTTTGATTTAAGTGCAAGTCAATCAATATATCGAAGCGGCAAAACGCACCTGTTCTCCCGACTATAGTCCGTATAATGCGGACTTTTGCAAATATGATTTGAAAACCGCATTTATTCGGTGGACATTAATCTTTGTTTCCATTGCACCATCGATCTGCTTTACAATGCCTCCCGCCGCTGAAAACAGCGGCGGGAGGCATTCTTCGATATTCGCGGCGGGCGGTTCATCAGACATCACTTTTAATTTTCAACACCTAAGATATCATCGCGTAAATCTCTTGGAGCGTCTTGCCGTTTAGTCCCAGCTTCTCAGCCGTGCGCCCTTCGCTGCGGAAATCACGGCCGCAGACTACGCTTGCTATTTCAATAAATGCGTTCATAATTGGGGTATTAACACCCAGCATATTGCCGATCGACGCCAGAGGCACTATACCGGATACGGTATCCTCAACAATAAATCTGTGCTTTAAGTTCATGGGACTCTTTACACCCACATACGCTTTATTGTTCTGCAGGAGTTCATACATATCCTCCTGCGTCAGTTTATACATCTTCTGCAGACTCTTTATCAGCGGCGGCACGTTTAAACCCAGTGCCCGGCACACCGCCAGCCGCTCTTCGTCGCACGCTGAAACCAGTTTCGCTATGCTGGGGGTAATCCCCTCCATATAGTAATCGTAAGGTTCTCCCATATCCGTCCTGTTTATGTTCATAAGGCTCGGTATCGGGTGCAGCATCGCCCCGCCGCCCTCAAATCCTGTCTCCAGCACATTCTTCGCGGGGACCAAACGTCACTATCCCGTCGCCGCCGTAGAATTGCTGGTTGTGCAGGTACATTCTGTAGCCCAGAAACCCCGCCTCCACGGCGGAGGCTATTTTTGCCGCGCAGGACGGTTTCGCGCCGTCACGTATCGTTCCGGACAGGATAGCGACGGCGTTTACTATAGTGTGCGCTATTACGTCGTAGTCACCGCCCAAAAGATAGGCATACCGGCGCCCGCCCCAACTCCGGCGCTGACGGCGCCGCAATAGGCTGAGAGCCTGCCTATACCCGTCTTCCGGTGGACGGTCACGAGATCGGAGACCGCAAGGGCACGGCCCCCATGTGCTTTGCGTAACGGATGACCGGGAGAGCGGCCGTAATACCCTGGTTGCCGGACCCGGACAGGATAACCACCGGCAGCTCGCAGCCGCTCATCCGGGCATCTGAGCCAGCCGCGGCGTAGGCCATGGCCTCTACCTTTATATCTTCGCCGAAGTCGGACTGCAGCACGGAACCGATATTTGCGCCCCAATTGCCCCTCAGCCCTTTCTCCGCAATGGCTGAGTTGTACTCGATCTGCCTGTCCAGAATAGGGCCGAGCTTTTCAATTTCTACCGTATCAGCAAAGGTCACAATGTCACGGACATTCATAATACTTTTTGTCTGCTCCTGATCCACCGGAGCGTTGTCTTCCGGCTTACTAAACAGCGTTTCACCGTTTTTCCGGATTAAAACAATATTCGTATGTTTATTGACTATACGCACTATGGCACTGTCCGTTCCGACCGTGCCTGTGAGGCAGATATCCAGAAGATGCGGCGTCTCCATACACTCTATTCGGATAGGCACAGCCTCGGAATAGGCGGCTGTTTCCGCATGCTGTTCCTGCCGGACATCCGAAATTACCAGAAGCTCCTTTGCCGGGTCGCCCGCCACAACCCCTATAGCTATCGCCGCTTTCAGCCCTTTGAGTCCACCAGTGTTCGGCACAGCCACGCTCTTAACATTTTTAAGTATGTTGCCGGACACTTCCGCCGTAATTGTCTCCGGTCTGGCCCCCAAAACCTCCCTAAGCTTTGCCGCGCAATATGCCACGGCGATAGGCTCGGTACAGCCGGTTGCCGGTATCAGCTCGTCCTTCAGAATTGATAGATAAGCACTTGTTATTTCTTCTGACAGCATATTTTCCCTCCGTAATAAACTAGATAACACAAAAACATAAGAATATTACATAAAGCCTTTTCAAATAAGGCCATCCTTCTGATGGTTATTCTCACTGCTTGCTTGTTTCCTGTTGTATAGGAAAGCCCACAACGACGCACCGATGATTATGGAGCCGCCCAATAGAGCCGATTCCGCAAGTGTCTCCCCCAGGAGAAAATATCCCAGAATAGATGTAAAAATAACGCCCGCATACTGATAAATACTGACCTGTGAAGCCGGAGCCATCTGATAGGCATAAGTCAGCATAATCTGGCCGAACGAACCGCACAGTCCGATAAGTAAAAGCATCATTACGTCCCCGAGATTTGGCATCACAAACGATGGGATCATCATAATTGCACCGAATACCGTGCTAAACAGCGAAAAATGAAAAATAACCGTCAGGGGACTCACCCTGCCGCTGCAGTAAGCCACCAGAGTATAAGCAATTCCACTAGTGACGGCGGCCAGAAGCGCCATAAGCAGCGGGAGAAAATTGGACTCAAACGAGGGGCGCATTGCTATATAGGCGCCACCCAGGCACAGAAGGATAACGGGGATCTGCACACGGGTGATCTTCTCTTTCAGAAAAATCGCCGCAAAAATGGTCACAAATACAGGAGATAAGCGGTTTAAAATCGCGACGTCCGCCTGCGGGGCATTTCTCGCCGCGTAAAAAAACAGGATAATTCCGACAAATCCAAAAAACGATCTCGCAAACAGGATCGGCTGGTACTTTATTGCCCCCATCAGCGGCACGTGCTCCCGGCATATAAAAATAAACGCCACCAGCGCGCTTATTAGGTTTCTTGAAAATACCTGCTGCAGGGTGCCGATATGGCCGGAAGAGAGCTTTACAAAAATTTGCATTAAGGCAAACAGAAGCGCTGATATCAGCATAAGGCAGACAGCATAGGTTTTCTGAGTCAGGTGTTTCCTAAAAAATGACCTTATCTCCTTATCCGAATCTGTCATAGTTCGTCACCAGCCTGAATCGGAAAATACTTTTTTGTACTTTGTTGTCCCTTCGGCATTTCAAAAGCATCCATCTGTTTACCTCCTGGATCATCGGCCCTGTATTTCGTGAAAGGGCATTTATATTATAAATACCGCGAAGCAACAGAGAGTGCGCACTCCCTCTCTGTTGCTCATATCTATTGATCCTGCGCCATTATATCACTTATGCGCGGTCGTTTTCAATAAGAGTAGCACCTTTCAGGATGGATCCTACGCAGCGTTGATATATTGAGAGATAACCCGTCTTTGGTTGGAAAATAAGTTCGGCTTCAGCCAATCTATGCTAAGGGTAAAATTGTTGCTGCGATCGGCGTCGTGTTCCCCATGTTCCGCATAAACGACGATAAAATTTGTGACGGAAAACGGTTTATGCGCGCCGTAGTCCAACGGCTGGAAAATATTCTCTAAAAATCAGACGGCGATCTGAAACAGCTCTTTTCGCTGAACAGCAATTTTGCTGAATAAAGTTGATTTTGCAGGCAGTGTGTGATGCCCATTCTGATTTATAAAAAGATAACCTGTCTGAGACTGCCAAAGAAGTTCCGGTTAAGTCATCACGTCCTTTCTCTGAGCGAAAGAATTTTGAAAGAATCACGCCCAGTATGCGTGACCGATTTTTGAAAATTATACGGTTCCGCGGTTTCCGGCGACATGCGCGGTGGAAACCTTACATCTCGTGGTGCCATGGGGCCGAGAACTATCTTCCGTTTTGTCGAAAAACAAGATTTATGACAAACTGAGACCGCCTGTCTTAGAAGCTAAGACAGGCGGTCTTTTTTGCGATATCCTCTTTTCGGATGCTCAATTGGCGGAGCATTTTTTATTCTGCAAATGCAATTTCTATATCACCTGAGGTGGTTTGAACATTCATCCGCTTTTCCCCTCCCGTGTGCCACGGGACGCGCTCTTTGCCGGATTTGGCTCTGGCAGTAATATCGTAATCATCCGCAGATCCGGTTATAAGCGCTTTAATATCGCCTGACACGGCGGAGAGTGCTATATCCCCGCAGGCATCCCGCTCCAGCAGGATATTGCCGGATGTACTTTCAATATCTGTATTACCGAGATCGGAGAACGATATCCCGATATCTCCCGTCGTCACCGTGCAGAATAATGCCTTTGACGTGACATATTTGGTGGTAATATCGCCGGACAAAATGTTAAACTCAACTGCTCCTCCGGAAACGACACGTGAAAGTTTGATATCGCCGGACTGTATCTCCACCGAAACGTCACCGGCGGCGGTGACGTCTGAAAGCTCTATTTTACCGCTGATACATTTTGCGGTGATACCCGCGGCAGTCGTGATACCGTAAACTCCAATGTCTCCCGATGTAATTAATAGGTCAATATCGCCCGAAAGTTCCGCCGGTACGGCAACGGTAAGGCCCATTTCCTGTGTATACGCTCCAATCTGGATATAATCGTACCACGCCATATCGCTTTTTACGTTTATGCTCAGGATTCCGCCCGCCGATAAATCCTTTTCATAATATTGTTTTTCGCTCTCCCAGCATGTTATATGAACGTCGCCATCCTCTGAAGGTACTATGTTCAAATTACCCGTCTGTTCCGATATATCGAGGCCGGTCACCGAAGTGCCGGAATATGTATACTCACGTTCGTCAAACTGAGGGTTGTTCATATTTAGTTTTTCCCATTGTCCACCGATCCTGAAGGCGACTGCCGCAAAGATTACGCTCCCGAGGATTACGCATGCAGACGCGATCATCAGCGCCGTTTTCGTGTTTTTTTTCATACGACGGCCTCCCTTCTGATAAATAGGGATTTAATGCATCTCGCAAATCTCCAGGTCAGCCAAACGAGTCCCTTTGCCGCATATTTCGCAGGGAAAAACACAAATATCGATAGCCCTACGAGTACAAGTCCGCCTCCGATTGCCGCAAACGCCGTAATAATGTTTAGCGGAAACGCAAACACACTGGCAATTATACACGCAATGCCGAAGATTCCTATCGACAGAACCGTGACGAACATGACCGCAATAACAGACCAGATAACGACATATACAGAGAAAATCACCGCCATCATGGAGAGACTTATCGGAAACCACACCGGAAAACCCAGAACTAAAAGCGCTATTATAAGCCATTTTACGCCGTCAGACAGGTTTTTTTGCGGCTTGACCTTCGATTTGACCAGTACGCCCAGCGGCAGATCTAGCATGATCTGCTTTGCTATCGCGCCCGCGTCCTCAAAACCGGAGACAGCTTCCTCCTCTGTCATTCCTTCCTCAATCCGGTCGTCAACCATCTCCTCATAAAAGGCAATCGATTTTTCTATTTCATTTTGCGGCAGCTGCGAGAGCGCGTTTCGCAGCGCCTCCAGAAATTCACTTTTTGTCATTCTGCCACCCCTCCTTTATAAAATCATAGACCGTTAAAACGTCCTTCCAGCTCTCGAGAAAATCGGAAATCGTTGTTCTCCCCTTATCCGTTATGCTGTAAAACTTTCTTAGCCTTCCGTTGTGTTCCACAGAATAAACTGTTAAGCTTTCGTTTCCCTCCAGCCTTTTCAGAATGGGATAGAGTGTGGACTCGGAAATTTCGATGAAACCGGCGAGGTCCTTTACAATCTTATAGCCGTAGGAGTCCGATCTGCTCAGTACCGAGAGGACGCAGACTTCCAAAAGTCCGCGCTTTAGTTGTGTGTCCAAGGCGCATACCCCCTTATGCATAATACTATACGTCACATAGTATAAGTTGTCAAGGGGTATAATATAAATATTTTATACTACTATTTGTTTGAGACGATGAAAATATAAAGCCAGGATGTTTTAATCCGGCAGCGGCAGGTTGTCGCCCGCCTTGCCGGATAACGCCGTCGGCTAAAAACAGGCCTCTTTTTATCATCAGGTTAATCAAATAGTAGTGTTACGCCACACAAAACATGCCTGTATCAGGCATGTTTAAAGCCTGCCTTTTCCGCAGGGGAAAAGGCAGGCTTCTTCAGTTATTAATAATTCAATCATCATTTTCGCTCTTCCGGAGTACTCATTTACCATCGTTTTTCATATATCCAGCCATGCATATGAACAGCCCGATAAACGAAAGGCCAAGGCCGATCGCCGTTCTCGTTGCTATAAGTATAACTGTACTCCCCATAAGAACCGTCTTTTAATTCTTCCCCTATCCGTGGTTTTTCCCAACCCGCTTTTGTCCGGAATTTACGCTCTACTGTCCAAATACTCTACCACGGACGCTATCGTTCCATCGTTGCAGTGCGCGCCGATATGAAAACCGCCGGCGAGTACCTCCGGCACTGCGGATGCCGGAACGAAGGCAATGTCCGCCTCCCGGAGCATGCTCAGATCGTTCGGGGCATCACCCGCGCAGACTAGCGTGCGCCTGCCGAGCTTCTGTGCCAGCTGTCTTGATGAAACGCCCTTTGAAACACCCTTTTTCTGCAGCTCTACTATGCGCGGCGCCGTACGCATTATCTCATATTCCCCCCCGTACGGTCTTTCGGCCAAAAAGCTCATAATCGACTCGTAATATCCGTTCTCCTCCTCAGTACAGTCGGCGAAGAGATCTATCTTCCCCCCCTTGCGGCGAACGACGCTTCCAATAATAGCTATCTTCAGGATGGGATCCGGGACAAGAGCGAGCGGCACATGCTTCGGCACCGCGCGTGCCTGCGCCATAAACTCGTCACGCACGGGATCCTCGCCGAAAACATAGTGCCCATCGAGACACTGCAGCTCAATTCTCGCCTCCGGATATGCCGACATCACATCGCGCGCCGCCTCGCGCGAGGAGACCGGCATCTCATAAAAGAAGAGCGCCGTTTCCGTCGAGTAGTCGAAACTTATGGCTCCGTTTGCCATTATCGGCGGCGCGTTAACCGGGATAAGATTCGCCTTGTCCCTGAACATAAAGTGCGATCGGCCGGTTGCCACGGTGAAGGCGCCTCCCTCACGCATGAAATATTCTATCGCGTCGACATTCGCGGGTACGACCCGGTCCTGCAAGTCGGTCAAAGTGCGGTCAAAATCACTCGCTAAAAGAATATCGGAAAATTTTCCCATCTAAATACTCCTCTGTTTAAAATAACCCGTTTAATTTTAGCATACTTCGCCGCTATTTTCCACTTCATATCTTCACAGCATATTTATTTCGTCAAAGATTATTAACATTTCATTAACTAACATCCCCGGTTGTTGACGCTTTGTGGATGTTTGGAATAAAATAAAGCTTAAATGAATCTTAAAATCTACCATTTCATGCAGAGTAAGGAGCACAACTATGGAGACCGCAACTGTTAAAACAAAAAAGAAAAAGAAAAAGCTTTGGTGGCTAATCATACCGGCAGTCATCATCCTTCTTATTGTTATCGGCATTTTCAGAGCGAAAAATGCCATCAATTTGATGGCCTCGTCCTACACTCAGGCGACTGCCCAAACTCGTGACATCTCCGTCGTCGTAAACGCGGCATCCACCGTGAGCCCGCTCGATTCCTATACCGTTCTCGCTCTCGTGCGAGGCGACGTTACGGACGCGCCTTTTGAGGAGGGCGACGTAATTGAAAAGGGCGATATCCTTTATCAGATTGACACCTCCGATATGGAAAGCACCATACGGCAGGCAGAGGAAAGCGTCAAGACCTGCGGAATCGCGGCCGAACAGGCGGCACTGTCGCTGCAGTCCGCTAAGCGCAGCTATGAGGAAGTATCCGACAGCTTCGACGACCTTCTCCTTACCTCAAAGGTCACGGGGCAGGTGGTGACCTTAAACTACGAGGAGGGAGATTCCGTCACTGCCGGCGCTGTAGTTGCCGAGGTCGCAGACCGCACGACTATGATATTGGAGATACCGTTTCATTCCACTGCAGCACAGAACATTTCCGCGGGCGCAGGCGCTACCGTCTCTGTCGGGTCGGAGACGCTCTCCGGCACAGTGACAAAGGTATCGGGCGCCGACAGCGTCGGCACGGGCGGCATACTAACCCGGATCGTCTCAATCTCCGTGAAAAACCCCGGCGGCATAACCGAAGGTACGACAGCAACTGCCTCAGTTGGCAGTTATTCGTGCAGCGGAACCGGAACTTTCAAGTATAACGCGAGTTCTTACATAACTGCCGTGGCCGCCGGTGACATCAACGAGATGTTCGTCTCCGAGGGTTCATATGTGACGGACGGCGCCGACATTCTCCGCATAGACAGTACCCCGCTCGAAAATCAGCTTGCCTCCGCCAAAGACTCCGTAACGGCATCCGAACTCTCTTACCAGAGCGCGCAGAACGCCCTTGATAGTGCGAAAAAGAATCTGGAAGACGCAAAGGACGCTCTTGACGATTACACCATAACCTCTCCGATTTCCGGCACGGTGGTAGAAAAGAATTTCAAGGTAGGCGATACCATAGATGCCACCTCATCGGCGACCGCAATGGCAGTTATCTATGACCTCTCAGCTTTAGAGGTGGTACTTGACATAGACGAACTCGATATAAGCAATATGCAGGTCGGACACGAGGTCAGTATAACGGCCGACGCCCTCTCAGGCGAGACATATATAGGCAACATCGCCCGTATCGGTATAAATGGCAAAACCAATGGCGGAATTACCTCCTATCCTGTTACCGTCAGAATGGACGATGAGGGAAACCTTCTGCCTGGTATGAACGTCACAGCCGACATTCTGATCAGCGAGGCCACGGGTGTCCTCGCCATTCCGACCAGCGCCGTCTCCCGTGGAAATACCGTTCTGCTCGCGGATGAATCTTCCTCAGGTAACCTTCCAGACGGCGTGCCTGCCGGTTACCGCCGTATCGAAGTTTCCCTCGGCCGCAGCGACGATGAGTACATTGAAGTCCTGTCCGGCCTGTCGGAGGGCGACGTCGTAGCAATAGACACCTCCACTTCCTCCATTATGGACTATATGATGACAAACGGGAACGGCGAGTCTGATGGAGAACCAAGCGCAAATAATGAGACCGGATCCGCAAACGGGACAAATGTGGGCTGATTTTATGATAAAACTTACTGACATTTATAAGATATATAAGATGGGCGAAACGGAGGTGCGCGCCATAGACGGGATAAGCCTGAATGTGGAAAAGGGGCAGTTTGTCGCCATAGTCGGGCAGTCCGGTTCCGGTAAATCGACCCTCATGAACATAATCGGCTGTCTCGATGTACCCACGAGCGGGCAGTACTTCCTCGACGGCATTGACGTCTCCACCATGGACGACGACGAACTCTCTGAAATCAGGAATAAAAGACTGGGTTTTGTGTTTCAACAATATAATCTCATCCCAAAGCTCACTGTGCTCGAAAACACCGAACTGCCGCTCATGTACGCGAGCGTCCCGCACGCTGAGCGCAAGACCCGCGCTTTGGAAGCTTTAGACAGGGTAGGCCTCGCCGATAAACAAAAGAATCTGCCGTCTCAGCTGTCCGGCGGCCAGCAGCAGAGGGTGTCCATAGCAAGGGCTCTCGCAGGGAATCCCTCCGTCATTCTCGCGGATGAGCCAACAGGCGCTCTCGACTCCCGTACGGGACATGATATCCTGAACTTTATGCGGAATTTAAACCAAGACGGGAACACCATAATCCTTATCACCCACGACAACGCCATCGCTCAGAAGGCAAAACGGATCATCCGCCTGCATGACGGCCGTATATTTTATGACGGAGACGTATCCGACCCCCGCGCTCTAGTTCAGCCTGAAGAGTTTTCTCAACTCGCCGATGTCATAGAAATGGCGGAAGGGGGGCGGGTGAAATGAGTATAACGCAATCCTTTCTTCTCGCAATGAAGAACCTGCTGCTCTCAAAAATGCGCTCGCTCCTGACTATGCTTGGTATAATAATCGGAGTTGCTGCGGTTATCATCATAATCAGCCTGGGCGACGGCGTAACAAATTATGTAAATCAGCAGTTCGAGAGCATGGGTTCAAATCTGCTGATGGTCTTCATAAACTCGCGTTCGACCTCGCGCAGTATAACGGACGATGACATGTATGAGCTCGCAGCCGATAATTCCGACAGTATCCGCGCCGTGAGCCCCCTTATCGCAACTTCAGCCACCGTCAAATACGGTCCCGAAAACTATACCTCCACCTCAATATCCGGCGTGAGCGAAGACTACGCATCCATAAGCAGCCTCAATATTTCCCAGGGCAGATTTTTGCAGTATCTCGATGTAGCACGCCAGCAAAAGGTATGCGTCGTCGGCTCCTATGTCGCAAAGGACATACTCAACAATGATGCTCTCGGCAATACGATAAGCCTCAGCGGCAACACCTATAAAGTTGTTGGTATCCTTGAGGAAAAAGCCGGTTCCTCAAAGGGCGGCGACGATGACTCCATATACATACCGTACACCTGCGCGGAACGGCTCAATGGTTCCGCTGTTATTACAAGCTACTACTTCAGCGCTGTGAGTGACGAGACGATAGACCACGCCCAGTGGCTCATAGAAAACCGACTTGGCAGGGTATTTGAGGACAGCGACGCCTATATGGTCATGAATATGGCCGAGGTAATGAGCATTATGGGAACAATTGAAAATACTCTCATAACCGTTCTGGTCGCGATAGCCGCAATCTCGCTCATAGTAGGCGGGATAGGTATTATGAATATCATGCTCGTAACGGTGACAGAGCGCACCCGCGAGATCGGTATACGAAAATCTCTCGGAGCCAAGCGCCGTGATATCCGCACACAGTTTATAATAGAGGCCGGCGCCACCAGTGCTGTCGGCGGTATCCTCGGAATATTTCTCGGCGCCTTATTAGCCGGCGCAGTCGGCAAAATTTTGAATATTGAAGCGTCGGCATCACTCCAAGCGATAATAGTCGCTTTCAGTGTCTCCGTCGGTATAGGTGTCCTTTTTGGTTATCTTCCGGCGAACAAGGCATCAAAACTCAATCCGATAGACGCTCTCCGCTACGAATAGAAAAACAGGAGGTTCTCTTGCAATGAAAAACAGACTGCTCGGCATTACACTGGCTTTTATTTTGCTCTTCTCCCTCTCCGTCCCTGCCTTTGCCGCATCGGACGACGCCCAGATGCTTTCGGTTCTCTCCATTACCGGCGTTATGAGCGGAGATGAGAACGGAAATTTAAATCTAACAAATTCCGTGACGCGCGCGGAATTTTCCAAAATGGCTGTCGCCGTTTCCGCTTATCGTGACCTCGGCAAGTCAACCAGCGGCATCTCGCCTTTTTTTGACGTCCCCGGCTCCCACTGGGCATCGGGTTATATCACCGTCGCACGCGATAAAGGCTGGATCACCGGATATCTTGACGGCTCGTTTAAGCCGGGCAGCACCGTCACACTAGCGGAGGCAGTCTCTGTCTGTCTGCGGGTTCTGGGCTATTCCGACAGCCTTTTCACCGGAGTCTGGCCGACCGGCCAGATGAGCCTCTACCGCTCTCTCGGTATGGACTCCGGCATAACGGCGTCTCAGAACGACAAGCTGTGCAGACTCGACTGCGGGAGACTCATTTATAATATGTTTTCCGCAAACACCTCATCCGGCGTCGCTTACGCCGTCTCCCTCGGGTACGCGTTGGACGCCTCCGGCAACATCGACTATCTCTCCCTCCTCAATAAGGAACTGAAGGGCCCCGTCGTAGTGGGAGACGGAGATTGGACCTCGGTTATCGGCTTTACTCCGAAAACCGTCTACCGCAACGACGAAATAAGCGATATTTCCTCAATAAGCGCTTATGACGTCCTATATTACATAAAGGACGCGGGTGCCGTGTGGGCATATTCCTCGCGCCGTTCCGGTACTCTCGACTCAGTCTATCCGAGTAAGACGGCTCCGACCTCCATAACGGTCTCCGGCGTTTCTTATACGCTCTCAACCTCCTCGGCGGCTCTCGCCGTCTCGTCGGTCGGCGACTATTCGGTCGGCGACTATGTAACCCTTCTGCTGGGCCGCGACGATTCCGTCGTTGCGGTCATAGACCCCGGCGCGGCAAACGCTGTCCTCTGCGGTGTCGTAACCAGCTCAGGTACGGCAGTATACGAGACGGGTGACGGGTACAGCTACACAGTAAAGTATGCTGACATAACGACGACCGACGGTGTCTCCCGCCGAGTAAAAACCAGTTCTTCCTTCTCCGACGGATCGGTAGTCTCCGTCTCATATTCCGGCAGCTCCGTATCCGTTAAAAAAGTCTCCGACAGCGCCGTCTCCGGCAAAATCTCTTCGGACGGGACAACACTGGGCAGTCTGTCTCTTTCCTCAGACGCTGAGATTTTGGATGTTTACAAGACAAGCGCAAAGACGATAAGCGCGAAAAGGCTTGCGGGGAAAACCCTCTCCTCCTCCGATATTCTATACTGCGTTAAGGACACAAACGGTGATATTACTGCCCTTATACTAAACGATGTGACCGGCGACATCCACTCTTACGGCATATTAACAGGTGCGGTCGACAGTTCCGCGGAATCCGACTACTACGTTCCGCTCTCCGTAAAATATACTTACCTCTTGAACGGTACTCAGACGTCTTTTACAACCAACGGCAAGGCTTTTTCTGTAGAAACCGGCGAAGCTGTGCAGGTTAAATCGGCTTCCGGCACAGTCGAGGCGATGACGCCGCTCTCCTCCGTCACGCTTTCCTCCGTCTCCGGGACAGCCTCCTGCGCGGGCGGCGGGAAGACATATACGATAGCCCCGGGTGCCTCCGTATATGAAAAACGCAGCGGGGACTACTATCCCGTCTCGCTGGAGATCGTTTCCGACGCGTCAAAATACTTTCTAACGGGTTGGTATGACTCTGATGTCGGCGGCGGTTACGTACGCGTGATAACAGCCGTCGCAAAATCCGTTTATTGACAGGACGACTCCTGCACAATATAATCAGAATATCAAATATCAGGGAGGTCTTATTATGGAAGAAAAGTGTTACCGCAGTGAACAAATCGGCTGCTTCGGCTGTCCGATAGATGAAAACCCCACCGTCGTTATTATGGAGGCGGGCTTTCGCGCCCTAGGCCTTGATTACCGTTATAACACCACCCTTCTCCGCGCGAAAGACCTCGAAGATGGCATAAGGGGTTTACGCGCGTTCAATATGGTCGGCGGAAACTTTACCATCCCTCACAAGGTTGAAGTCATTAAATATCTCGATGGGCTGACAGCGACGGCACAAGTCATAGGTGCCGTAAACACCGTTTATTTTGAAGACGGCAAGCTCATGGGCGATAATTCCGACGGCAAAGGTTTTTTGAAGTCTCTCGCCGACGGAGGCATCGGCATAGCCGGTAAAAAGGTCGTCATTCTGGGAGCGGGCGGGGCTGCACGAGCCATCTCCGTTGAGCTGGCTCTCGCGGGGACGGCAGAAATCGTGATCGTCAACCGCTCCGAAGAAAAGGGCAATTACCTCGCGGATTATGTCTCCAAAAACACTCCGGCTAAAGCGAGCTTCGTACTATGGGACAGCACATACGAAATCCCCGCTGACACGGATATACTTGTTAACGCAACGAATATCGGTCTCTTCCCAGATAAGTCGAGACCGAATATCGATTATCAAACGCTTACAGAAAGCATGGTTGTCTGCGATGTCATCCCTAACCCTCCGCACACGCCGTTTCTCGCCGCGGCAGAAAAGCGCGGCTGCCGCACCTTCACAGGCTTCGGCATGCTCGTTAATCAGGCGGCAATCAATTTCAAGCTCTGGACGGGTTATGACGCGCCTATAGAGGCCATGTCCGAGGCACTCTATAAAGAATTCGCTGAATAAAAATACGCCGGGCTGCCGCTGGGCCGCTCCAGCTTTTTCAGACGTCGTGGTGGGCGCCAGCCCACTCTCATGCAAGGGCGGCTTTAATTAAAATTTGTGTAATGGAGCCAGGGGAGGTTAATTTGCAAGACCTATTGTCAGCTAGGGAGAGATTCAAAGACGATATCTATGCCACGGAGACGACGGGTATTACCATTGAGGAAGCGCATGAAAATTACGCGAAGTGTTCAATGGCCATAAAAAGCAGGCATTTAAACGCCGCAGGCAGGGTCATGGGTGGGGCTATCTTCACGCTCGCCGACTTTGCATTCGCCGTAGCCGCAAACACAGAAATCACCGTCACCGTCTCCCTCACAAGCGAAATCCGTTTTTTAAGCGTTGCTCGTGGAAAAACGCTAACCGCCGAGGCAAAGTGCCTCAAGTCCGGCCGCACCTCCTGCGCGTTCGACGTGGCTGTCACCGACGAGAC
>JBFWIW010000045.1:0-24294 GCA_050253535.1 Oscillospiraceae bacterium | reverse complement strand
TAGGCGATGGGCGACCTAAGGCGGTTCGGCGTTGCCGGCGTCAAGCTGGAGGCGGAGTATGACAGTGTATTTGTAAAACTTCTTGAAAAAACGGCGGGAGACGCGGGCCTTTCTGCCGGCACACTGGGAGAGCGTGATAGTGCGTTGGACCATGGGACGCTGATACCGTTTTATTTTTTGAATGAAATAATGACAGGCTGCAAACTGGTGCGTATCGGTTTGTCCGGCCTTCCCGTTTTGGATCATTACCGCCTCGGTAAGTGCATTTCAAAAACGGCAGAGGCGCTGGGAAGACGTGTCGTATTCATTGCCAGCGGAGACCTGTCCCACAAATTAAAAGAAGAAGGACCATATGGCTTTTCAGAGGAGGGGCCGGTGTTCGACAGGGAAGTCACGGACGCAATGGCTAAGGGGGATTTTCTGCGCTTTCTAACCTTTGATCCGGATTTCTGCGACGCGGCGGGCGAGTGCGGACTGCGCTCCTTCATCATCATGGCGGGAGCGCTGGACAGAAAAGCCGTGAGCCCGCAGCTTCTGTCCTATGAGGGGCCGTTCGGCGTCGGATACGGAGTATGCGCCTTTGAAGTCATTGGGGAAGATGAAGGGCGCTGTTTTGATGAGATATTTGAGAAAAAACAGCGGAATAGCCTTTATGTCATCAAGGAAAATGAGGACGCTTTTGTCAGACTGGCAAGGTTATCGTTAGAGACCTATATAATGACAGGGAAGCGGGCTAAACTTCCCACTGATTTGCCGGATGAACTGCTGAATAAGAGGGCGGGGGCATTTGTCTCCCTGAAAAAACATGGGCGTCTTCGGGGCTGTATCGGCACCGTATCACCTGTTACCGGCTGTGCGGCGGAAGAAATCCTGCGCAACGCCGTTAGCGCAGGAACGGAGGACCCCCGTTTTGATCCGGTGACCGAACAGGAGCTCCCCGACCTTATTTACAGCGTGGACGTAATGGGAAAGCCGGAGCCGATTGACGCTATATCGGAGCTAGATGTGGAGCGATATGGCGTGATTGTAACGAGCGGATACAAGCGAGGCCTGCTTCTGCCTGATTTGGAGGGCGTGGACACGCCAGAAAAACAGGTGTCCATAACCCTGCAGAAAGCGGGCATAAAAAAAGGGGAAAAGTACTCGCTGGAGCGCTTTGAGGTGGTGCGCCATAAATGAGGGCTGTTTGTAATATATGTCCCCATCACTGTGATATTGAGGAGGGACACACCGGACTTTGCCGGGCACGGGAAAACCGGGGCGGAGAGATCGTCTGCAAAAACTACGGGATGCTGACTGGCATGGCACTTGACCCGATCAAGAAAAAACCGCTCAGCAGGTTTTATCCGGGCAGCAGAATCCTATCTGTTGGCAGCTACGGGTGTAATCTGCGCTGTCCATTCTGCCAGAACTGCGAAATCTCCATGTCGGGCGGTGAGGGAATCCAGATGGAAAATATATCGCCACGGGAACTTGTTGGCAAAGCGATGGAACTTGTCCCTGTGGGAAATATCGGAATTGCCTATACCTACAACGAGCCGCTGGTGGGATTTGAATACGTTTTAGACTGCTCAAGGCTTGCAAAAGAACAAGGCCTCAAAAATGTAGTTGTTACCAACGGCTATATCTGCGAGGAGCCGCTCAAGAAGCTTCTTCCTGAGATTGACGCCATGAATATAGATCTGAAGGGCTACACTGAGCGATTTTATAAAATGTTGGGTGGGGACTTGGAGGCCGTCAGACGCGCCATTGAGCTCTCTGCGCGGCACTGCCACGTGGAGGTGACCACCCTCATTGTCCCCGGTGAAAACGACAGCGAGGAGGAGATGGGCGCGCTTTCCGGGTGGTTGTCTTCGCTTAACCCGGAAATACCTCTGCATGTGACGCGCTTTTTTCCGCGCTGGAAAATGATGGACCGCGATTCCACGCCGGTGGAAACGATTTATCGGTTAGCCGAAAAGGCGCGCGAAAGTCTGAAATATGTGTACGAGGGAAATTGTTGATAAAGTGCGGAAAAGTCCGCAATCTTATAAAGATTGCGGACTTTATATTTAGATGATTATTGGTGCGCGTAAAGGCATATCAGCAATTCGGGCCTTCTCTTTTGATTTCCGGACCAGATATTTGATCATCAGATACATATTTAAAAACCGCCATACTTTGCGGCAGGCCCGCATAGCCCAATCAATAGAAACGATTGCCAGTGATAGGACGATACCAAGCAGTACAAGAAGCGTTACCGATACATTGAAACCGATGAGTAGATTTAGCATGTTCTGTGTATTTATCGTCTATATTTTAATCCGATAATTCGTCGCTTTCGTCCGACTCGTCGGGCGCACCACCATCCGGCGGATTAGAACTGTCCCAGGGATCGTCAGAAGCCACGCCCGTGATGGAGGCATCAGTCTTTTCCTTGCCGCCTGTCAGCATGCTGTAGTTAACAAAGCTCCATAGCAAAAGTCCGCCTGCAGTCATACCGCTGCCACCTAGCGAGTATATAAGAGCGGTCATTAAGGAAAACGCGACAATAGCATAGATGATGGTTATCTTACGGGCTTTGCGCGGCCCGACAGGTTTTTTTATTATGGCATATCTATAAACTATAATCGGCAGGGAATATACGGATATTGTGACAATCAGGCTTAAAATAAGGTTTCCTAAGGTAAAATCGCCTGAGATATTTTCGTGTGACGTGCCGGAATAATTGCCGCTGCTTAAATTGACTGAGGAATCAGACATAACCGGTGTTTGGTAATTTACGCTTTTGACCAGAGACTCGAAATCCGCAAAATATTCGCTTTCATCGATCCCGCTGAATTGAAATAAATACATATATCCGTTGTCGAAATAAATGAGCTGCGTTATATTAACGGCAAGATCCAAGCCAAGTGAAGCGTCATTTAAAGCATACAGGCATTTGAAATATTCGATGTCATTATATGTCGCAGACGATATTTCTACTTCAGATGCAGAAAAACCGCACATGCCCGCTACATCGCTTTCGGTAAATAAAGAATTATTGATATCGGATCTCGTATATCCCGCCCGTTCGGAAACAGTCATATTATTCCAAAAATCGTAGCGGATGTACAATATGCTGACCGCAGCATCTTCATTTGGAACAAAATTTGCGGTATAGTATTCACTTTCTTCCGAAAGAGGTTCCTCGCTCCAGTTAGGCGGTACGGTGAATGTCATACCGGCTTCGCTGTCCGTATATGTAGACGCGCTTGTCGGAGCAGAATCCGCTTCGCCAGCCTGCGGCTCGGCAGCGAATTCCGCACTGTCGACAATACTTTTTATGGCAGCTTCGTTGGTGGGCGCAATCTGCCCTGAGAAAGAATGAATAGTGATGTTTATTGCCTTGCCGTCATAGACAGTGTAATATTGCAACCCGTAGGATGTTGAATTACCGTTGGGCTGACTAATATAAATCTTAAGAAATTTCGTTTGTGCATGCTGATATATCTCAGACCCAATGTAAGTAATTCCGGCAGATTCATATTCCGAAGTAATGGATGTTGCCAGTGCAAGTAATGTTGAATCGCTCAGCAGATTAAAGTCACCGATTGGACTTGATATCATTGTGATAAGGATTTCATAGTTCAGGTCTACGTTCCAAGAGTCTAAATAAATACTGCCAGAAGTCATAATTGATAAAAGATCCTCTTTTGTAAAGCCGTACGCTGCTAAATTCGGGTCACTCTCGTCAATATCTCTTGTGAACACAATGAGATCGGACGGCATTTCAATTTTCATGTCCAATTCATTCAATGTGAAGGTATCGGTCTCCGCCGCGTATGCCGGAACCGTGGGCGCTGCAAATAAAAGAACAGTGAATAGTACGCTGAAAAATTTTCGCATCATAGCCTGGGCATCCTTTCAGAAAAATATATTTACCTGCTTCGGCCGGCTTCGGAAACTCTCCTGAGATGACCCGTACTCGAGCCTTTCCATATTTTTAGTACTTTAATATAGAGTGAATAAATGTGCAGTGAGGTGTTATCACATTTTTGAAACATAGGAAAACTATAAAAATGAAATCCACGGTAAACACAAGAGTTGCCCTGCAAAGTGCAGGGCAATTATTCCATCATACAGCCGACGGCCGCCGTTTCCGGAAAGCCGCGCAGCTTTATTACGCAACATTTGTCAATTTTGCTGATTATGTAAATTGCTGTTAATAATATAGTAACCCCATACCAGCAAAAATGTCAATTAAATTCTCAAAGACTGACACGGTTTATTAAAAGAGGGCAGTGGAAAAGCAGCAGAAAAATCCAAGATTTTATGGACAGTTTAATAATGAGGTTATTGAGCATTTTATAACCGGACCCGCCTTACAATATTGGGGAAATCGGTATCATTTGATAATACTTATTGATAAAGAAAAGGATCTGACCCCATTATGGGGTCAGATTTTTTTCTTTAAAGTATTTGACACAATTTAACGAAAGCCCCGACGCGGAAGGAGGGGCGAAGACCTAAAAAGGAATGCAAATCAAAACGGCGGCGTTCTTTTTATTTAGTGTGTGTAGATGACGTGTATATAGCCGGATAATACAGCTTACCTCTTTGCCCTGAACCCGAAACTCTTATCAGAGCAGTTGCGGCTATTTGTTTTGCCCGATCGAATATTCTTCCCGATTATCTAACTTTCCCCGGAAAACATAATACCGTTGGTATAAAAACTCTGTGATAAAGTTTGCAGCCAGCGTGACAAAATAAATGATATCGTATGCGGCCGGATATGCAGCGAAACGCACCTCTGCCAGCCAGTCCCCCAGAATTGTGGACAGCGGAGTGAATACGGCATAATATGCAAAGGTCTTGAGCATCGCCGCGGGTATGTTGGCGGCCGACTGAAAAGTAAATCGGCGGTTAAGCGTGAAGTTCCATACAACGGATGCCACAAGTGCCGGCAGATAGCATGCCCAATAACCGAATGAGGGTATGAACCCCAGCAGATAAAAAATACCTGTTTCAATGAGTCCCGCAGAAGCGGAAAAAAGCCCGAATTTAACAAACCGACAAAGCTCTTTGTTTATTTTCCGATTTTTCTGATTCATATCACGCCTCTGAACGTTGTACGCATACAATAAGCCATTATTCACCAATTATAAAATAATTCTATCATATTCCGAAACGCTTTTCAATTCACTAATTTCACACATCAAAAGCAATAAAAAAATCTCAAGTCAAGAAATAATATGACAAAGACTTCTTGATCTTTTCCTCGGACTTTAGATTTATCTGCCTTATGCCCGTCGCAAATAATTATGTGCACGAGTGATAGTCGCTGCAGGCGCGGTACATCAGCTCGCTTTGTTCCGAGCTTCCCTTGAAATAATTTGTTAAGGCATATATACTGAAGGCATGCGAAAGTACTATTATTAAATGCGCCTGTTTCTCGCCGCGCTGAGACAACCGAAATTGACGCACAATAGTTTCCCATAGATTGGAAATTTTGTATATATTTGTGCGCGTCGGTGCATGGGAGGTTAATATGTTTCTGGGATTTACCGAAAATACACTCGATTTCATGTGGAATATCCGCTTCAACAATGAAAAAAGCTGGTTTGAAGCGCATAAAGACGAATACAAGGCCGTACTGGAAAAACCAATGCACGAGCTGGCGCAGGAAATATACGGCGGTTTTTCGGCAAACCATTCAGAACTCGAAATGCAGCTTCACATATCGCGTATCTATCGCGACGCAAGGCGCCTGCACGGCAGAGGCCCCTTCAAGGATCATCTATGGTTCTCACTTCGGCAAAACAGCGAGGTATGGACGGACAAGCCTTCGTTCTGGTTTGAGCTGACGCCGGAAAGTTGGTCTTACGGCATGGGGTATTACTGTACAAAAGCATTGACCATGCAAAAGTTCCGCGCCCGCGTTGACAATAATCCTGAGCCGCTAAAAAGACTGGATGAAACGCTTGCCCGCCAAAGCGAGTTCGTCCTAGACGGCGATAACTATGCCCGGCCGAAGCGCGACCCCGGCAGTCCGCTTTCAGATTGGTACAACAAAAAGAACCTCTGCCTCATTCATGAGGAAACGGTCAGCGAAGCGGTGTTCTCACCTGAACTGGCGGAGCGGATAAAGCAGGGGTTTGCATTTCTCATTCCATACTACCGGTATTTCATAACGCTGGACGGCGACCCCGCACCGAGGGCATTTTGACAGACCGCTTTCAATATAGCTGACGAAACAAGGCGCGGTATCGAAGGATACCGCGCCTTGTGCTGCAGGGGACAGCAAAGGTGCTTCGAAATAAGTGTTGTGCCGGAAATAAAAGTGCAGATACCTGATAGATTCATGATAATTATACAAATTAAAAGCCGGCGGCCTGCGGCCGTCACCACTCGCCCTGGACAACGCCGTCCTTGTGGTCACCGCTGAAATTCGATCTGTCGAAATAATTGCCGCCTGAAGAGCCGAAGGTGGCGTCAACGTTTATCCAGCGGTCCTCCGCGGAGCAGTATGCCTGATTCCAGGAGTGGTCACCCCAGTAGGTGCCGCTGTAGCCCAGGCCCGTTACGAACCTGACATTCACGTCAACAGCCCGGCACATCGCGGTATATAGACACGCGTAATCGAAGCACACACCTGATCTTTCTTCAAAGGCCACCCGCGCACCGGAGGAGATAAGCAGTGATTTATTGGCTATGAGCGCAGCCTTATCATAATCGTAATCGATGTTCTCGCATATCCACCGATAGATGAGGTGTGCCTTTTCCTTATCCTCGGATTCGTTACCGACAATTGTTACGGCAGTCTCGTTTATTACGGTACTGGACTTAATGGCTTCGCTGAGCGATGTGCCGTTAAAATATCTGATAACAAGAATTCTTCCCGTCTCGTCGGTGAGTTCATCGGCCGCGCCTTCAAACGAGTTGTTGAGTATTACCGGTATCTGTCTGGCTATGCCGGAGCTTAAAAGCGGGCTCGTGACGTTGTCGTCGATGAGCTGATAAAGCGCAGACTCGCCGATGTATGCCGTAAGCGGAGCAGTGCTGTAAAAACTTGAAAATACACTGAAAAAAAGTGAAAAAACCAAAACTCCGCATACAGCCCGGGGAGTTTGCCACAATCCGCCGATAAGCCGCCTGGAAAACCCGCCCATCGCGCTTACAGCGGAAGCGAGTCTGTCGGAAATGGGTTCCACGACATATCTGCGCAGCGGGAGCGTGAGCAGCCTCATCAGTCCGCGAAAAACAGTGAGCAGGACAAAGATGAAAACAAGGTAGACCCATATGCTCTTACCGGAGATAAATTCCTCCACCGTGGGCAGCAGACTATAAAGGCGGGTCAGAATAATATTTGAGTCCCCGGCGAGGAGCCGGCGGGTCACATAAACCGCCAGGATAATTGACACGATAAATTCCAGCGTTCCCAGAAAGGAAGAAAAGGACCTGAATATACGTCTGTTTGAAAACGGCAGAATGATTCCCGACAGAATCGGAAGAAAAAACGCGCAGGCAATGATCACCGTAACAAAATTGACTTTATCTGACAGATTTAATATATATTCTGTTAGGCTGTTAATAAAATCCATGTGGCTCCTTTATTAATCACAAAGCCGGAAAAGCAAAGTGCATAGAATACTATCATATCACAGTTTTGCACGTTTGTGGGCGCATTTTTATGACGTGAAGGAGTCCATAAGAGAGCGGCTCGACAATGGGTACCCCCGGCATACCGCAAATAATAATAACATGGCATCAAGGTAAGACCGGTTGCCGGCACCGCTGTTATCAAAATTATACAATGCTATTGAATAAACATTTGGGTTTATATAAAGCTTTCGCTGTTAAGTGAAAGCTTTATAATTCTGTAAATACCTCCCGGGCATATTACCCGGGAGGTATTTATTAATATGTAATTAGCCTTACCGGTGTCACTCAAAACAAATACCGGCCTTGCACATTGCCCGGCACACATTCATTTGACGAGCCCCTCGGCGGCAAGGATTTCAATGACCCATTTTGCGGCGTTTGCGCACACGCCTGTACATTTGTCGTCATGGCCTCCGGCAGCCAGAAACTTCTCCTTTTCCTCGGGCATTTTCAGGTCATACCAGCGCCCCATAAGTTTTGTCTGAATATCTTTGCAGACACAGCTTCCATATTCCTTTTCAAACCGTTTTACGAGCTCAAGGCACATGTCAAATGTCTTTTGCCTGACCCCGGCAGGGTCGGCAAAATTATCATATGCTCTGCCCCAGAATGAGGCGATGGCCATGGCCCCGCCTATACAAGCGCCGCAGGCGTGCCCGGTGCGCGCTATACCGCAGGCAAGACCGGTGGCGGATTTAAAGACATCATCGCTCACGCCCCCGGCCGAATCCCTGATCGACGCAAGAACGCATTGGGCGCACCCACCGAAGTCACGCTCATATTCAAATGCCAGCTTAGAAGCTCTCTCCTCCAAATCCTTAATACACATGATGATTCCCCTTTGCGTAATATTATTTTCTGAGATTGCTGGATTTCAGCCTCCGCTGAGGTATCATTGCCGCCGCGCGAAGGACGCGAGTCTGCGCGCGGCGGATTTGTCATTCGATTCAGGGTTCAGTGCACCGGAATCAGGCTAATTTCAATGCCACTTCCACTCGGCAACTTCTGGGAGATCAACGCCATATTCCGAGATATACTGCTTGTGCTCCACTAGCTTGTCTTTCATCTGCTGGATGAGATAGGAGCCGCGGTTTCCTAGCAACGGCAGGTTATAGACGGCGGTCTGCACGAGATTAAAGCGGTCAAGTTTATTCAGGACGCGCATATCAAAGGGGGTTGTGATGGTGCCCTCCTCGACGTAGCCGCGGACGTGGAGGTTCTTATTAACGCGCTTGTAGGTCAGCTCATGGACGAGGGACGGGTAGCCGTGGAAGGCGAACACGATGGGTTTTTCCGTTGTGAAGATTGTGTTGTATTCGTTCTGCGGAAGCCCGTGCGGATGCTGCTCTTCAGATTGGAGCCGCATGAGATCCACGACGTTTACGACGCGTATCTTGAGCTCGGGGAATTCCTCGCGCAGGATGGTGACAGCGGCGAGGGTTTCAAGCGTCGGCGTATCGCCGCAGCAGGCCATTACGATATCCGGTTCGCTGCCCATGTCGGTGCTTGCCCACTGCCATATGCCGATGCCCTGCGCACAGTGCTTGACCGCCTGCTCCATTGTCAGCCACTGGGGGCGGGGATGCTTGGACGCGACGATGACGTTCACATAATCGCGGCTCCTGATGCAGTGGTCGAAGCTGGAGAGCAGACAGTTGGCGTCCGGTGGCAGGTAGAGGCGCACGACGTCCGACTTCTTGTTGGCGACGTGGTCGAGAAAGCCGGGGTCCTGATGGGTAAAGCCGTTGTGATCCTGCTGCCAGACGTTGGAAGACAGAACGTAGTTCAGGGAGGCTATACTCTGCCGCCACGGGAGCTGGTTGCAGACCTTCAGCCACTTGGCGTGCTGGCTGAACATGGAATCGACGATGCGTATGAACGCCTCGTAGCTGTTGAAAAAGCCGTGGCGGCCGGTGAGGAGGTAACCCTCGAGCATTCCCTCACAGACGTGCTCAGAGAGCATGGAATCCATGACCCTGCCGTCCGGAGCGAGGTTTTCGTCGTCGTTTATGACCTCACCATCCCAAGCCCTGTTCGTCTCCTCAAAGACCGGGGTAAGGCGGTTCGACGCCGTCTCGTCCGGGCCGAAGATGCGGAAGTTGCGCGATTCCCCGTTGAGCTTGTAGATGTCGCGTACGAATTTGCCGAGTTCCGCCATGTCCTGCGTCTCTATGCTGCCGGGGAAAGGCACCTTGACGCCGTAGTCTCGGAAATCGGGCATGCGGAGGTCGCGCAGCAGGAGCCCGCCGTTTGCGTGCGGGTTCGCGCCCATGCGGCGGCGGCCCTTGGGCGGCAGTTCCAGAAGCGCCGGGACGGGATGCCCTTCGCCGTCGAAAAGCTCTTCCGGCCTGTAGGATCTGAGCCACGTCTCCAGCTGGCCGATATGCTCAGGCGTGTCGGGCTGTATGGGTACCTGATGGGCGCGCCAGGAACCCTCTACTTTTTTTCCGTCCACTTCCTTAGGGCCAGTCCAGCCCTTGGGGGTGCGCAGCACGATCATCGGCCAGCGTGGGCGATCCGTTACGCCCATTTCTCTCGCGTTTTTCTGAATATTGAGAATCTCTTCGAAGCACTCGTCTATCGTGTCCGCCATCTTGCTGTGCATCTCCATGGGGTCGGAGCCCTCCACGAACCGGGGGGACCAGCCGCAGCCCTTAAAGAAGCATTCGAGCTCCTCGTGCGTGATGCGGGAGAGGACGGTTGGGTTTGCGATTTTATAGCCGTTAAGGTGCAGGATCGGCAGTACCGCGCCGTCGGTTTTCGCATTAACGAACTTGTTGAGCTGCCAGCTGGTGGCGAGAGGCCCCGTTTCGGACTCGCCGTCACCGACCACGCAGGCAGCGATGAGGCCGGGATTGTCCGTGACCGCGCCAAAAGCGTGCGCGAGACTGTAGCCCAGCTCGCCGCCCTCGTTTATAGAACCGGGGGTCTCGGGCGCTACGTGGGAGGGGATGCCGCCGGGAAAAGAGAACTGTTTAAACAGTTTCTGCATTCCCTCTCGGTCACGGCTGATATTGGGATAAACCTCCTGATAGCTTCCGTCCAGCCAGTCCTGAGCAACCATGGCGTTGCCGCCATGGCCCGGGCCTGAAATGTATATCATGTCGAGGTCGAATTCCTTTATGGCTCTGTTGAGATGCGTATAAATAAAATTCTGACCGGGCACGGTACCCCAGTGGCCCACGATTTTCTTTTTGATCTGATCCGCGCAGAGCGGTTTCTCAAGCAGTGGATTGTCCAGCAGATAGAGCTGGCATGCGGCGAGATAATTTGCCGCGTGCCAATAGGCGTTCATGGTTTTGAGTTCCTCATTGGTCGCCGGTGTTCTTTTTATTTCAGACATTGCCGTACCTCCTTTTAAAGGTTAGACTTATTATATCACTCCAGTATTTTAAATAATAATTAATAATAAGTAAATTTATCCAGCAGACAATGCAGGGCATTTAAGCCGCCGGGTTTGTTGTAGTGATTGAAAAAGCGTTGTGGTTTGGATATGACCAATGAAAAGCTTGTCAAATTTGATATTAAATAGTAAATTATATTTGATAACGGGCATTTTCAGAAGACGTTAAGATGATATGGGGGAGTTGGACTATGAAGAAATTTGATATTGCCGTCATTGGCAGCGGAGCCGGCCTGTTGGTTACGGAAGCCGCGCTTGGAGCGGGAATGACCTGCGCGATCGTTGAGCGGTCAAAATTCGGAGGCACCTGTCTGAACCGCGGTTGCATTCCCTCCAAGATACTTGTTTATCCCGCCGATATTATCAGGGAAGCACAGCACGCAAAACGTGTCGGTGTTGATGTTCCCGTAGTTAATGCGGACTGGGACAGAATATCTGAGCGCATGTGGCGTCAGATTAAATACAGTGAGCAGATCGAAACGCGCCTGACGGAGACTGAAACGCTTACAGTATTCAGGGGAACGGGCGAATTCACCGGTCCCAAAACCATGAGCGTTACTGATTACGACGGAAATACTGAGGAATTTGAGGCCGACCGTTTTGTGATAGCCGCAGGGGCGCACTCGTTTGTGCCGCCGATTGAGGGGTTGGAGGAAGCCGGATATGTGATTTCGGAAACCTTTTTTGGCGGCAAATTTCCCCAAAAGCCGTGGAAAAGCCTGATCATAATCGGCGGCGGCCCCATAGGGGCGGAGTTTGCCCATATCTTTTCGGCTATGGGTACCAAAGTTACAATTTTGCAGGGCGGTGAGCGTATCCTCAATACCGAGGAGGAAGAAATTAGTCTTTTTGTGCGGCATCAGTTTGAACAAAACGGGATTGACGTATTCACGAACGCTCAGGTTCTGTCAGCCGGGTCCAAAGACGGAAGGAAAACGGTTTCTTTTAAGGATAAAACGACGAATGAGCTTCTTTCGGTGAGCGGAGAAGAAATTTTAGTCTCCGCCGGCGTCAGGTCAAACGGCACGGCTTTGAAGCTCGAAAGGGCAAATGTCGAAACCGACGCCAAGGGCTGGATCATAACGAATGAATACCTTGAAACGTCCCGGAAGAACATCTGGGCTATCGGGGATATTAACGGCAAATATCAGTTCCGGCACAAGGCGAATTATGAAGCCGAGATACTTACCCACAACCTCTTAAAAAGTCCGGACAACAGGAAGAGAGCATGCTACAATGCCGTTCCGTGGGCTATTTTTACCCATCCGCAGGTCGCTCATGTCGGCATAACGGAGCGGGAGGCAAAAGCGGCCGGCATTGCCTGCCACGTTGCGAAAAATCATTATTCCGACGTTATCGGCGGCATCAAGATGGGATATTCAAAACGCTATGACGACGACGGCTTTGTCAAAATGATTGTGGGCGATGACAAGAAAATACTGGGTGTCCACATAGTCGGACCGGATGCCGCCATTCTGCTGCAGCCGTTTGTCTACCTGATGAACGCCGGGCTAATATGCCCCGGCCAGATCCGAAAATCCAGCGTTCGGACCGAAATCGACGAATTGCGCGTAATGTGCCCGCCGCTTGGTACCTATGCGCCTATTCTCAATTCAATGGTCATCCACCCCTCATTGAGCGAGCTTACCGCCTGGGCGTTTGAAAATATCGACTGGAATTGATTCTATTACAAATGTAAGCTATTGACCAGTTAAACGACAACAAAGACCTACAGGGCTATATCTGCTGTAAACCTGTAGAAAAGGGCATTGAAGGAAAAGGGCCTTCCATCGTAGAGCGAAATACGATAGGAGGCCTTTTTATGTCAATAAAAAAAGCAATTAAAATATATTGAGTCAACGGCCTAGGATGTTATTATTACCGTCTGGCATCATTTAGCCGGAGACTGTAAATTCGAATTTTCGAAAAAACATTGACAATGGCCGCATCTGTCGCTGTAATCATTTTGTCAATAACAATAATAAATTGGGAATAACCATTGCAATCAATAAGGCATAAATGAAATCCAGCCACACAACCGAGCCGAGAGCGCCTATATAGATGAGTCCGATGACCGGCGCTGTAAGCACTCTCATGACGATATTGACGCGCTTGTTTTTCAATATACCGCTTACCAGCGTTTCGGCATCACCGACGCTTGGAAACGCATTCATCAGAATTGAAAAACCTAGCCAACCCAACAATAAATTCAATGGATTGGAATAGTCCTTAAACACAATCAGTTCGATAGCCGCCGGCGCTATGATGATCATTCCGATGACTGTGTTGATCAAAAAAGGACCAATGGCTATCACAAAGTTTTTAAAAGGGTTTTCGGTTTTTTCGTGTACAACATAGCCGCAGGGGTTGGCAAATTGAAAATATTTCACTTGATATACCGGAACACGCATAATGCGGCAAAATATCTGATGGGCTAGTTCATGAACAATAACGCCAGGAAAGGTTATCGAGGAAATTAGAATACCCGGAATCAGCATTATTCAGCCCTCCTATTCATCAATATAATAATCGTAAAGAGATAACTTGCCGCTCAGATAAGCGGCGGTATCTTCATCCAGACTGCTGCCCTCCGCCTGATACGCCTTAATCTGCGCATTGACTTCGCTGATCATTTTATTTTCATTCAGCGCGATAATATAAGTCTCCCACGCATATGGCTCTTCAGGATTATTCGTATAAGCGCTGTAAGCCAGGTTCAAGCCCTCTTCGTCGTTTCTTTCCAACAGGCGGATAATCGCCAGACCGCGTAATGCTCCGCTGTTAACCTTATCCGCATCTAAAACTTCATTTAAATATTTTTCAGCGTTTATAAAATCTTTTCCCCGCCGCAAGAGATTTGCCAGATAAACCTTCGCCATTAAAAAAGCTTTATCCTCATTAATGCATTTCTCCAGATTGCTTTGCATTTCATCCATATCCTGCGAATAAGAGGAAAGGTAAAAATAGAGTATTGCTTTATCCTGATTTGGATCATTGAGTAATTCTTTGATGTAATCGTACCGGTCTTTTATCATCTCTTCCTGCGTTGGTTTGGTACCTAGTTCGGTTTCCATTTCTTCAATGGCATCGCAGGAGGTATAGTATTTATCCAGTCTTTCTACGTATCTATCCAGCCTGTCGATGATAACATCGTCCATTTTTTTACCGTACAGATAGGTGTTCATGACATACGCCGCGGCATCGTAATACCCGGCGTTCATTGACAGATCGGTCATGCGTACAGCAACAGGTGTCGAGTCGGGGTATTCTTCGACGACCGTCATCAGGTTATTCAGAGCATCGACGATTTCACCGTTTTGAGCCTGCACCAGCGAATTTTCGTATATCTTGAAACTGCCGAGGACTTTTGGAAAGTTATAAAAAGCGGCGCCTATGATAATCAAAATAATTATTGAAAAAAGGACAAAAACTCTTGGAATAGGATAGCGAATCATTTTTTCGCGACAAGAAGGGCACAGTATGGAATTGGGGTTTTCAGATCGGTCTATTATTGCTTGCCTGCAGGCCTTGCAGATATTATCATTGCTATTCGCTTCCGACGGTTCATCATCGTGATCTATTGGCATCTGCTCATAATTCATATTTGCCACTACCCCCATCATATTTGTACTTATAGTTTTTCTATCAATACATACCTGATCAAGAATGTTGGTCGCTCCTCCAATATAAGAAAACTGTATGCCATAGCATACAGTTACAGTTTTCTGTAAACTTTTCGGCGGCCCGGCGATCATAATAATAATTATCTTAGACCCGTAGCTTTGTGTCCTTACTTTTCAGTAAGTTTACTATTTTCAAAGAAATTTTCCATATTATAACATATACTATGGAAAATTGCAATATTATTCTAACATATTATTCACTATTCACTGAAACGGCCTGCATAGCGGCACGGGATCTTTTCCAAGGCGGTTTCAAGCTCGCTGGTTTTTATCTGCAGCGATTCCGTTAACTGCTTGTTTTCCCTGTTTACAGTGATGATATCGCGTGCGATGATCTTATTGATGTTGAGAACTATTGCCCCCAATAAAATGCCTAAATAATATAGGAAATGTAAATAACCGGCTGGTTTTAACTCAATAATTATTGTTGTCACCTTTCAATTCTCGATTATTTTTGGTTAATTATATCATATTCATTATGCTTTTTATACCATAATCATTAATTAAGATGCATTAAAGCCAGGTCCCGCCTTGCAATTAGGCGGGACCTGTTGTTTCCATTATTGTAGATTATGTGTGTTTTATTATCGAAATCGATATCTTTGTTTTTCAGTTGTAAAAACATTGGATTTGAACTCATTATTATCTGTTAAGATGGTATTTAGCGATCTGAATATGAATCATTTTATTGGAATGTGTAAATGGGAGGTACGCCCAGAAGATATTAACCTATGTGCACGCTGTCCTCTGAGCATAGGTTAATTAATTTAACAGATATGATTCGTCAGATCAATCCCGATTTTTGCAACAGCCGCTGCACAATAACCGCAACTTCGGCACGTGTCATGTTGTCCTTTGGCGCCAGGTTTTCGTTTCCTTTACCGGAAATGATTCCTGTTTCTATACAAACAGCCGCGCTTTCCTTCGCATATTCCGAAACGTTGGCGGCATCTGTATAGTTTCCAAGCAGTGTGGTGATATCGCCATCTGAAAGTCCGGACTCCAGCTTTGTTATTTTCATAGCCTTCGCGACGACTGTCATTGCCTGCTCACGGCTAATTTTATCATTTGGACCAAAGGTCCCATCTGTGTATCCAACGATGATACCATAGGCCGATGCTGTTTCAATATATCCGCAGTACCAGTCTTCGTCGGAAATATCGCTGAAGGTATTTCCGCCTATTCCTTCCGCCAGCCCAAGCGCACGAACGACAATTGCCGCAAATTCCGCGCGGGTTATGTCATTGTCGGGATTGTAATTGCCATTTTCGTCGCCGTTAATGACCATTCTTGAGCCCATGTCGTTGATTGCGTCCTGCGCCCAATGTTCTGCTGCGTCCGAAAATTCGACAGGATTATTAATGAGCGTATAAACGCTGTTTGTCAGACTGTTGATAACCGCATAATAAACACCATCTATTTCCACGATTTCTGTGGGCACATGACGTACTGTGCCATCGGGATTAACAATAACTGCAGTGGTGATTTTTGTATGATCTACTCCGTCCGGAATTGCTATGCTTCGTTCGACATAAGCAGTATAGCCTTCAACTTCAACCGTTTCCCCGTCATAAGTACATGTCACCGTAAATTCAACCGCCTGCACCATGATGGAAAAACCGCCGTTCTCCGAAGCATTTTCAACGATTTCAACTGTATCAGCTGATGGTTCAGCAATTGTGATTTCCACTCCAATATCAGAAAGGTCGATATTCTCTCCGAACTGTTCCGATACCGCCTCAATGTCAATTTCAGACGCAGGAAGGGTATACGTCGCAGAGCTTGTTTGCATCTCTAAAATCGATTCTTTTTCTTCCATGTTCTTGACCATCTGTCCGGTAAGAACTCCGGAAGCAGAATCGGTATCATCAGTAATTGGGATGGTGACAGTTGTTCCATCGTCTTCAGAATCCAGTATATCCTCAAGTTTATCCGTGTCAACGGTGATCGTCGTTTTGGTTTGTCCATTTTCTGTGGTTGTCTCGGAAGTTCCGGCAGTCTGAGACTTGCCGTTTACTATTACCGGCACACTGGACGATGGTGCAGTCTTTGTCGAGGAGGATGACGAACCTCTGCCACTCGATGAATTGGTATGCTTAAACGTTGCCGTAATTTCAATCACACCGTCTGAAGCGTCCCCGCTGCTTACCGTATAACTTGAACTGCTTGTCCCGGAAGTCGTAACCTGTGTAATGGTCCCACCGGAATAGGTTAATGTGTTAGACTTTGTTCCGCTGTCGTCCAGCGTGTAATAAATCGTAACCGGGCTGCCGATTGCGTATACTGTCGATACGGAAGAAGAATCACTGAAGGAAATTGCGTCCGTACCGGTATTGCCGGATTCTGAAAGCGTAATTGTGTACGGTACCTGCGCGCTTGCCGTTGAACATGCGGCACTTGTGGCTAAAGACGAGGTTACCTTAACCCGCAGATATTTTGCGGCGTCCTCAGCGGCAACTGTATATGCTGCGGTGTTATTCCCCGTCCCGGCGGCGTTTGTCCATCCGGCTGAACTGTTCTCCGATACTTCCCATTGATAGGAAAGACTTGTGTCCGGCGTGGTGTTCGGCATAGCGGTCAGCGTTGCGCCGATCATTATTTTATCGGAGCTGTCACCATATCCGTTTGTTACCGTGATTGTCGGCGTGCCGTAAATATCTCCATAGTCCGTATGTGCAAACACTGCCGCAATTGCGATCACACCGCTTGCAGCATTGGAGCTGCTTACCGTATAGCTCGAACAGCTTGTCCCGGAAGTCGTGACCTGTGTAATACTCCCGCCGGAATAGCTTAATGTGTTAGACTTTGTTCCACTGCCATCCAGTGTGTAATAAATCGTAACCGAGCCACCGGCCGCGTATACGGTCGATACCGACGATGAGTCGCTCAGGGATACAGTGTCCGTACCCGTATTGCCGGATTGTGAAAGCGTAATTGTGTACGGCACCTGCGCGCTTGCCGCAGAGTAAACCATGCCGGTCGAGTCGCTTGATGTCACCGCTACCCGCAGATATTTTTCGACGTCCGCGCTGCTCACCGTATATTCCACAGTGTTATTTCCCGTTCCGGTCGCGTCTGTCCATCCGTCGGAACCGTTCGATGATACCTGCCATTGATAGGAAAGATTGGTGCTTGGCGTGGTGTTTGCCGTGGCGGTCAGGGTCGCGCCGATTTTGATTTGATCGGAGTCATCACCATACCCGCCTGTTACCGCGATGGTCGGGGTACCGGAAATCACCATGTGTGCGACTGTCAGCGAAACGCCGCGGCTGAGGCTGCCCAGGGTTGCCGTCAGAATAACCTCTGTATCGCTGCTGCTGCCGCGCGTAACCCCCGCGGTCGTACTGTCTTCGGGGATGGAGATCGCGTCGTTATCGGAAGCCCATTCTACACCATTTACAGTGCTGAAGGTAAAATCCGCGGTAACGCTGTTAACCTTATCGCCGCTGGCTAAGGATATCGGCGAAGCCGAAAGAATCGCCGCGTCGGAGTCATCCATATTTTTAAGACGCGGATACAGATCGTCTTCGGAAAATGCCCAGTATGTAGACACCCAGGAGGTTTCGGCGGTGCTGTCCTCCAAATTGGCGCCAACCATTGCCGAGGTCGATTTGCCTTCGGCGCCTGCCGAGCTTGAAGTGGAACCGATGCCATATGCGCTCGTACACATCTGGTTATCATAATAGCAGCTTGTCACCGTTATGCTGCTTCCGGCATCGCCCACAATGCCGCCGACAGAGTAGCTGCCGGTAACGCTGCCGGTATTATAACAATATTGTACTGTGCCGCTGCCTGATTGATCCCCTGTTATTCCGCCCACTTCGCTTCCGTTTGAACTGATTTTTCCGCAGTTGTGGCTCAATTCTATCACGCCTGAAGAAAAACCGGCTATGCCGCCGACGCGGTAGCTGCTGGCTATAACACTTCCTATATTATAACATGCTGTGATTGTACTATTCGATGCGCACATGCCGGATATTCCTCCGGCTGAATAACTTGAGGCTGTAATTGTTCTGGTATTATAACAGTTGGAAACCTTAACATAAAGATCACCCACTATGCCGCCCGGATAACTGACAGCATTAACAGTGCCTGTATTATAGCAATTGCTGATAAGTGAATCGCTGCCTGTTACAGCGAAGTCCTGACCCACGATGCCGCCGACGGTGCTGTCGGCACTTATGCTTCCGTCGTTATGACAGTTATTCACTTTGACATTAATAATCCGACCCACAATGCCTCCGACATAGTTGTTGCCACTTATTCTTCCGCTGTTATAACAATTTTTTGCGGTGCTATTGCGGGCATATCCCACAATGCCGCCGACAGAGTTGGTGCCACTTATACTCCCGCTGTTATAACAGTTTTCTATGGTGCTATTGTAGGCATATCCCACAATGCCGCCGACATAGTCTCTGCCTATAATATAGCTGTCTATAACACCTAAATTTTTAATTGTAGCGTTCTCAACTTGGCCGAACAATCCTCTGTAATCATAAGCATTAATGTTGATGTATATGCCACTGATGGTATGACCTTGGCCATCAAAATTACCTTTAAAACTATAATCCTCGCCAATAGTACCGCACGATCTATAGGACTTTCCGATATTGAGTGAGCCGTCGGCAGCCAGCACGTCGTCAATGAACACAATATCGGCAGTAAGCGCTAAGTATTTTCCACTGTAATTACTGCCGTGATTAACCAAGTAGGAAAAATTAACCAGATCCTGCGCACTGGAAATTGCATATGGATTTGATTCCGTTCCCGCGTTGTCTGTTGTCCCATCCACACCCAACGTGAATTCAGCTGGAGCATCGGATTGCGGATAAGTCCATGTTTCCGCAGCGCTTGCCGACATTCTCATAGCCGGCAGAAGGCTTATCAGCAAACACAATGCGAGTACGGTAATAAATAATTTACGTTTCATATAGGCTTCCTCTTTCTATCTTTCTATGAGATTTATGATTTCGTCAATGCTGATTTGGCACAGGCTGTCCCAAACAAGTGTATTGCTGTTTTTAATATGAAGGTCTTTAAATCGGCCCAGATCCGTAAGCTTGCAAAACCGAACCGCCTGCAGTCTCGGCTTCATATCGTAGATAATTTTGTGATGGTTATCCAGTTCAATTTCCAGTGTATATTCTTCAGTAGCTGCCGCGCCTATGATTTTAGGCATAGTTCACCTCTTCAGTATGAAAGTAAAAAATAAAACTCTGCTATATAAACAATAGCAGAGTTTTTGACAAAATAATATTATCGGATCCAATACATTTTGATCAGTTTTAGATTAAATTCAGTTCAATGGCTCTTTTTACGGCAGATATGCGCCCGGTAATATCCAGCTTGCGGTAAATGGAGGTCACAGTCTTAATTACGGTTATCTCGGCAACAAACAAATCGGATGCGATTTGACGATTCGTTTTCCCGTCGGCGATTAAACGCAATATTTGCTTCTCTCGATTTGAAAGCTTGATATCACAAGTTTTCTCTACCAATCCGCCTTTGATCGTTTTCAGGTATTTTTCCACATATTTCACGAGCCGGTTCAGGTAAACATCCTTCTGTGATTTCTTTTGAATGCTTCTAAGTATATCAATAATATGCAAACTATACTCCGCAAATGGGAGAATGATATTATCATCCCTGGCGATACCTATTGCCAGCAGTAAAGAGGTCTCAGCAGTTTCCATGCCGTAAAGCTTGTATTTGGCTGCGGCCTCCTGAATATATGCATGCAGTAGCCCAAATAGATTATTAAAAGCAGAAAAGCATTTCAACATATCTTCAATGAGCACTTCTAATCTGATATATTCTTTCTTTAACAGAAGATATTTACCGTAAACAATATAATTAAACCCGCCGCCCTGATACAGCACTTCACTTTTTAGCGCCATCTTTCAGCCAGTTTGCAAAACCGGCAGTTTCACCTTTGATGCTTTGAATGTATCCTGTACACAGGTCTATTGCGCTGTTGAGTATTGGCGTGTTTACAGTGCCGGCTTCAGCGCTCAAAGCGTCCAGAATTTCAAGCGCCTCATCGAATTTGCCTTTGGCGGCACAGATTCTCATAAGCGTAAGATTGGAACAGATGATCACGGAGAATTGATCCATCGTTCTTGCCTTATAAATTGCCTTGTATGCAAAAAGCTCGGCCTTTTCAATATCACCTGACTCCAGATAATACTCGGCCCTTATCTGGTATTCAAAGCCGACACCGCACCCACCGGCTAAATCCTGGTAATACGGAGAGAGTTTTTCGAGGCATTCCACTGTTTGCAACAATTTTCCGTGATCTCTATGATACAGATACAGAATGTGAGGAGACCCAAAAGAAACAATTTTATCTTTATTTGCCACCAAGGATTGCCCGTCAAGCAATGTGTGCGCTGCTTTAAATCTTTCGTACATAAGGGACACATTATTAAAAGCGGCGTAAGCGCGTATCAGCGTAATTTCACCTTTTATGCGCCTTTTCATTTCTGCGGATATCTTATCATCGTTTTTATATTTTCCTTCGACTTCTGATAAAAGAGATTCGCCCGCCTCTATATCCACATTTGTGACATAAAAACCGATATAGGCAATATATGCAATCGGATGACGGTATTTCACATCAGACGGAATATTCGCAAATAACGCCAAAATAATATCGGGATTGCTGTCAACGATTTGAGTAATACTGTGTTTTTCAAACTCCTTTAGAATAAGATCAAACTTTTTGGCTTTTTGATAATAGTTCAAGCCTGAAAGAATGTCGCCATTTTTAATGCACCACGTTCCCGCGTGCTCAAATAACTCATCAATCGCAATGTCCAGCGGCTTTTCCTTCAGCAACTTCTTTAAATAATCATTAAAAATATTATGTATTTGAAAAACGCCTCTTTGCTCGTCAAAACGAATAAAGGAATTGGCGTTACTCAGATCTTCAATGATTCTTGCTGCCGCTTCGGTACCAGTAACATAAACCGCCTGTTGGGGCGTAAAGCTGTCGAAAATACACAGGGATTTCAGAATCACAATTTCTTTGGCACTATATCTCGGTATAACAGCGGTCGCAAACAGACGCTCAATGCTTTTTCCAAATTCCAGTCTGCCGGTATCGGCATATCTTTGCATAATCAGATACACGGCTGATACCCAGCCTTCTGATATCTCAAATATTGTTTCTATGGTCTCATCCGGAAGGTTGAAACCGTATAGCTGGAAGTATTGACTTATCTCTTCGGCTGTTAATTCAAAGAAGACATTCTTAATTATATAGCAATGGTTTTTAAGGAGCAATTCATCGATAGCCAGCTCCGGGACTGTTCTTGAAAGAATGAGTATGTGAAAACCGTCTATGTTTGATCTTACAATGCTTTCTATGAATTGATCCAACAGGGGGGAATGGGCAAAATGATAGTCGTCAATTACCAGAACTGTATTTGACAGATAGACATGATCTTCAATGATCTGTTTTATTTTATCTGATTGTGCAGCATCCGTTGGAAACCCCAGTGTACGCAGCTGTTTACCAAGTTCAGGCCTGGACTTAATCATTTGTCTCGTGAGTGAATCCCAGATAAACTGTGGGGAGGACTCATCACGTTCAATGGACAACCATATATACTCAGATTTGGTATTACTTAAAAATACCCGTGCGGCGGTTGTCTTTCCGTATCCCATTGCCGCAACAGCTACTGTCAAAGGAAATTTAAATATATTGGTGAGTTCGTCATTAATACGTTCTCTCTTTAGTAGATGTTGCTGAGCTATCAAAATATCACCCGCATTCAATATAACCTATCGGCCACTCACCGGTCATTGTAATGGCGACAAGAATCAAAAAATTTATTTTCATTATACCAGAATAACGGCTATTTTTATAGAATGAATGCTAAATCCTTTACATGGAATTATGTGACTAAGAATAAAGAAAGACATTGTTTCCCATTTGAATTACTGCCATAATAATAGATTTATCAAAGGAGCTTGTACAGGAGCCTTTGTGTTTATATCTTTGATTTGCTTCACCTTATCAAATTCCTGGGTTGAAATTATGGGCTCGTGATGTTTCCTAATCAGGACCTGCTCTAATTCGCCCTCGTTCTTAAACTGAGTACCGCACACTCAGTGTCTTCTGCAACCCGGCGGCAATCTTACCCAAGCTGTCCCAGCAAGATACCGTTTAAAAATCCAGCGGACAGCTTTTGCTTCCGCCTCATTGATGATGAGTTCGCCGCTGGTCGATAAACATAGCAGCTGTGGTTGGCTATTTTACAGTCGACGCTTTGGAAAAACTTGCTAACGCTCTAGCTTGTCATTGTAAAACCGTCCTTTCTAAATTTAAATTCAAAAAGCACGACAGCTTTTTAGCCATCGTGCCTTACGTCGGTTTATTCTGTTTACGTGTGGGTTCTAATCCACACGTTTACTGTTTTTCGATCCCTCCAAGTCCCTTGAAATCCAGCAAACCTGTATGAATAAAGGATAAGTTGACAAGTTTTCGATTAGAAAACTTGTCAACTTATCTTGGTGGAGGCGGCGAGAGTTGAACTCGCGTCCAAAAACCCATCCACAAACTCTTCTCCGGGTGCAGGCGGTTATTTCGGGACGAATCCCTTTTCCCTCACCATATCGCAAGCCGCCACGCGGTACGGTTCGGTAGCTTCATTGTTCATGGTGCGCTCAAAGCTTTGCGGCACTCACGGTCTCCACTAATCGACGCCCTCATCCGGCTCGTGGACCTTCCGGCGAGGACGGGCAGCCTTAAGCGGCTACCGGTAAAGAATTATTGTTGTTGTTTGATTTATAAATTTTGCCGGTTTTAGAGGATGGCGCCTCACCCGCTAAGTCTGATTCAGGACCCCTGTCGAAACCGTTACGCCCCCATGAGGCCGCGTTTATGACGCGGCTGGGATGATTTCGTTCCTTAATACTGTTACATTTGACCGAGATAGCATGGCATATTATCTTTGTTTTAATACCGGTTATGGTCGACGTACGGCTCAGGCCTTATCCGGTTCAGGATAGTCGACGCCAAAGGTATCCACTGTGACGGACGCTATTTTCTGTGGAGTGCGGGGGCGGTCGTTATAGTCCGTATCGGTGTTCGCGATTGCGTCCACTGTTTTCATACCTTCCGTAACCCTGCCGAAGGCCGCATACTGCCCGTCGAGATGCGGTGAATCCTGATGCATGATAAAGAACTGACTGCCCGCCGAGTCGGGGTTCATAGCACGGGCCATTGAGAGAACGCCGCGAGCATGCTTAAGGTCATTATTAAAGCCGTTGCCTGAAAACTCGCCCTTTATCTGATAACCGGGGCTACCCGTTCCGCTGCCCTGCGGACAGCCGCCCTGTATCATGAAGCCATGTATAACTCGGTGGAAGATAAGCCCGTTGTAGTAGCCTTTTTTAACGAGGGATATGAAGTTGTTCACCGTATTTGGCGCTTTCTCGGGGTAGAGCTCGGCCGTTATGGTGCTGCCGTTTTCCATTGTAAAAGTAACTGTTGGATTTGCCATATTAACCTCCAATGCTAATTAGCACGTATTCATGTTCGCGTCAACCTGCGGCTGACGGCTTTCAGCTATTTCTCTC
>JBFWIW010000044.1:0-26904 GCA_050253535.1 Oscillospiraceae bacterium | reverse complement strand
CCGATCTCATCTTTTTCATTTCATTTTCATCTTTCATATCGATGATACGAACGCGGTCAATTATCTGATCAATTGCGAGATTATCGTAGTGTATATTAAACCTGCCGAAAGAATTTATGATTTCACGGATGACCGAACTGCGCGCGGCGCCAATTATCTCGGCGGGCCGTGTATACCCGTCCCAGTAAGAAAACACCTGTGTCAAATATCCGCCGCCGATAGCGCCGAAACCGTGAATGCCAACCTTTATGTGGTTCAGTCTTTTAGGAAAAGACTCATTGACATTGGGCACAGGCATCTTGTTGGTAAAATTAACCAAACCGTCTAAGAAGTCCAGCATATTACCATAGGATTTTAAAGCGAGCGCCTTTATTTCAGGTCTGGGTTCTTTCATATCTTTGATAAAAATGGGAATCGCACCTGATCTGGATGCGGCAAGAACGCCGTTTTCCGAATCTTCAAATATAAGGCATCTGGACGGGTCGCAGTTCAATTCTTCGATTGCTTTCAGAAATATCTCAGGATGTGGTTTGCCGTTTAAGACCTCATCCCCGCAAACGATTATATCAAAGTAAGATATAATATCGGAATTGAGTAAGTATTCTTCCGCTATGGAACGTTTGCTTGACGTTGCGACCGCCAATAATAGTCCGTTTTTCTTCAGCCTCTCAAGAACATCAAACAGCCCTTTTTTTATAGGCACACCATTGGCACGGACATAATCCACTTCGAGCTCATCCGCTTTTTTTCTGATAGCTCTGTATGGATAATCAGATCCATACTCCCTTTTTGCAAGTTCTTCTGCAGATCTTGCACTGAGGCCGAGGGAATCTATCAGAATTTTATCGTTTATACTTTCGCCAAAGATTTGCTCCGAGGCAATCTTGAGCATATTCATTCTCAGTCTCTCGGTGTCAAACATGGTGCCGTCCATATCAAAAATGGCGGCGTGTATCGTCTTTGTTTCAAATATCATATATAACCTCCTGAGACTATTATAATAGAAATGCTGCCTGCCTGTCAAATTTCGGCAGTATTATTTGAATAATGGGTTTCGATTTTGAGTTGGGCTGAGGTCTCAGCCATCTTTCATTCAGGTATATTAACCATGTAGAGGTCTTTATATTACGATATAAGCGATCGGATAAAACTTGTGAACACGCGGCGTTAAACTTTAGCGTGACGCCTTTCGCAACACTTAAATAAAAAGGCCGCGCCCCGTTTCGGGGCGCGGCTTAAAGTTATCCCTTTGCTGCGGTATCAGTATGCGATGCCCTGCCATTTCATGGCGTCCGCAACCTTTAAGAATCCGGCGATGTTCGCGCCCACAACAAGATTTCCCTCATAGCCAAATTCCTTAGAGGCATTAAATGAGTTGTGGAAGATATCTGTCATTATTCTTTCAAGCATGGTATCCACTTCTTCAAATGTCCAGCTGAGTCTTTCGGAATTCTGGCTCATTTCAAGCGCGGAAGTGGCCACGCCGCCGGCATTGGCCGCTTTTGCGGGTCCGAACAGCACGCCGGCATCCATGAACTTATCTATAGCCGCGGGGGTGCATGGCATGTTGGCGCCTTCAGCGACAGCAATAACGCCGTTTGCGATGAGCTTTTCAGCCGATTTTTCGTCGAGCTCGTTCTGTGTAGCGCAGGGAAGGGCAATATCGCATTTTATTCCCCAGATGCCGCTGCAGCCTTCGGTATATGTAGCTCCGTCGACAAGCGCCGCATATTTGGAAATTCTTCCTCTCTCCACTTCTTTGATTTGTTTGACGATGTCGAGCTTTATGCCGTTGGGATCGTAAATATAGCCGTTCGAATCGGACAGAGCGACAACCTTCGCGCCATACTGCTGAGCCTTTTCCGTGGCATAAATCGCGACGTTTCCGGAACCTGAAATGACAATGCTCTTACCCTCGACGCTTTCGTTTTTCATGCAGGAGAGCATTTCCTTTGTGAAATAGAGGAGGCCGTAGCCGGTTGCTTCGGTTCTGGCAAGGGAACCGCCGTAAGAGAGGCTTTTACCAGTAAGGATACCGGTAAATTCATTACGCAGCCTTTTATACTGCCCAAACATAAATCCGATTTCTCTTGCCCCGACTCCGATATCGCCGGCAGGCACGTCCGTATCGGCGCCGATGTGCTTTGAAAGCTCCGTCATAAAGCTCTGGCAAAATCTCATGACTTCATTGTCAGATTTGCCCTTGGGGTCAAAGTCGGAGCCGCCTTTGGCTCCACCGATGGGAAGACCAGTCAAACTGTTCTTAAAGATCTGTTCAAAACCGAGGAACTTAATAATGGAGGCGCATACTGATGGGTGTAATCTCAATCCACCTTTATATGGGCCAATCGCCGAGTTGAACTGAACCCTGAAGCCCCTGTTTACCTGGACTATTCCGCTGTCGTCGACCCAGGACACCCTGAATTGAACGAAGCGTTCAGGTTCAACGAGCCTTTCAATAATGCCCGCGTCTACGATATCTTTTCTCTTTTCGACAACCGGCTCAAGGCTCTGCAGGACTTCTCTTACAGCCTGAAGAAATTCCTCTTCGCCTCGACTTCGTTTGCTTACTTTTTCGTAAACCTCATTTAGATACGCCATTTTAAACGCCATTGTTTAAAACCTCCACAAATAATGAATTTTGTATGCACTAAAATTTACCAAAATTTTAAAATGCATTTTTATATTAACATAAATGCAAAAATATTTCTACAAATTTTGTTTGGATATGATATTGTTTGACATATTGTGCAAAATCGTTCAAATTAAATTTCAACATAAAATAACCGTACGCTGTACAGCGCACGGTTATAAAATATTTTACATAATTCAAAACGCTATATATCCATAGCCCCGGCCCTTTAAAAATCATGAGAAACCACATTTTTGCGGCCTTTGCGCACATGCGTCAGGTTGCCTGAAAGCAGCGGGTGACGGCATCGATCAGGATTTTGGCTCCTATGGGCATACACGTATGGTCAAACTGCATATCCGGCGAGTGGAGACCGGGCACAAGGTCCGCGCCGAGTCCGATATAAGCGGTGGGGATACCGGCAAGTACGCTGTATGCATGGAAATCCTCACTTCCCGGCGAGTGTGTCGGAGGCTCCGCGCTGCCCAGGACTTCAGTAATGGCATCTTTGCAGATGCCGACGAGGCGGGGGTCATATTTGGGAGCGTAGCCAGGATTTTCGCTGAATGTGACGGCGCATCCGATTTTCTGCGCCGACTCTTCAGCAATCCGTTTGACGGTTTCTGAGATTGTACCGCCCAGAGCGTTGCTCTCCGAACGGATATCAAAAGTGACGGAGCAGTATTCAGGGATGACATTGTGCTGGTTACGGTGGCTGTCCGCGATGGTCGCCTTTGCGGACCAGTCCTCCTTTGTATCGAATGAGAGCCCGTCGACAGCGGTTATCGCAAGCGCCGCTGCGGAAACGGCATTTGTGCCCAGAAAGGGCCTCGCCGCATGGGCGGCCTTTCCGTGAAAATGCGCGGTAACAGGAAATGACGCGCAGTGAAGAAGCGCGGGGGTGGCGGCGCCCATGGGGATTTCAATCTGCGGACGCAGGTGTATACCGATCATGCCGTCTAAATTGGGAAGCCCGCCGGCGAGGATTTTTTTTGCGCCGAGCATGGTCTCTTCCCCGGGCTGAAAAAGTAGGTATAGTGTGCCGCTGCTGATGCCCTGCGCGGCAAAATGTCTTCCGGCTGAAAGCACCATAGCGCAGTGGGCGTCATGCCCGCAGGCGTGCAGAGGCTTTATATCGCCGTCAGCTTTCCTAAAGGAAAGCGCATCCATATCGGCTCGCAGCGCTATTGAGGCGCCGGAATTTTCACCCTGCATACATGCAAGCAGCCCCGTTTCGCCAAGATGCTGAACGGTAAAACCAAGCCTTATTAATTCCTTCCGGATAAAGGCCGAAGTCATGAATTCCTGAAAACTGATCTCGGGTATGTCGTGCAGTACCGCAAAGTCCCGATAGAGTTTTTCTTCGTCCAGATGATATTGCATACTAAGATCCTTTCTTTAATCTACGGCCTCAGCGGCCGATAAAACTCTATATGACATCGTAACACGTCTTAAAATTATGTCAAGTGAAATAGTATTGAAAATAATTATAGTAAGTGATATAATAATTGCATTGTTATAAAAGGAGAAAGCGGCATGGGCAAAAAATTAATCTCAGCGCAGTTTTTGTATGAGCGACTAGTGGAACAGTTTAAGCCTCAGTTGTATACGGACATGTTTCCAAAAGTCGGTGTGCAGTATCACAACACGGGCCGGATAGGGAAGGTGTATACGGCGACCTTTGCAAACAGCTCGGTGATTGAGGAAGTCCTCTCGCGGGGCGAGGAAAACGTCATGATCTTCTGCCACCATCCGGTGCCGCCCATGCCGAGCCTTTCTGAAGGCTACGGCGCGATACCCGACGAACTCCTGGGAAAAATGGCAGACAGGAAGATCAGCCTGTTTTCCTATCACATACCGCTGGACGTGGCCGGGCCGTATTCCCCGGGGAACACGCTGGCAAGGGCAATGTGCGCCAATCCATATGACACATGGTATCCGCAGAACGGTGCAATGCTGGGCGCTCTCTGCCAGACCGGCTTTAAAACGGTCGGTGAGCTGCGGGAGCGGCTTGAAAAGACGGTGGGGCATGCTGCAAAATGTTATCACTACGGCACCGAGGAGCTTTCGGACGGAAAATTCGCGATAATGGCGGGCGTAGCCAGAAATCCGGAAGCCTATCGCTTTTTAAAGGAAAATGGCATAAACGCGATGGTCACCGGCGTGACGGCCCGGAGCGTGGAGTGGGTGGAAAAAATACACGCCGCGGCGGAGGCGTACGGGATAACGCTTCTGGGCGGGACCCATTACTCGACCGAAAAGTTTGCGCTGATGTCGCTCTGTACTTATTTTAAAAACTTCGGGATCGAGTCCGAATTCGTTCCAGAGGAGCCGAATCCGGACGAGATATGAACCCGCCGCGCGGCTGAGCTAATGATTGCGGGTGCTGAAAAATGCTAAAGTTATTACACGATGTGCTTGTATACCGAGGGGGGCGGTGGATGCCCTCCGAGATACTCGTCGCAGACAAAAAAATCGCACGGATTTCAGACAGGATCGACTGCAGTTATGACGCTCTGGAGCGGATTGACGGCTGCGGTTTTCGGGCGATACCGGGCTATATAGATCAGCATGTACATCTCACAGGCGGCGGAGGTGAGGGCGGCTTCTCTAATCAGGTTCCGCCGGTTAAGACGAGCGCGCTGATCCGGGCGGGGACGACCACGGTCGTCGGCATGCTGGGTACGGATGCCGTGACGCGCAGCGTGGAGAGCCTCGTTGCGAAGGTGAAGGCTATCCGTGAAGAGGGTCTTTCCGCCTATTGCCTGACCGGGGCGTATCGGTATCCGTCCCCGACAGTTACCGGAAGCGTCCTCAAAGATATCGTGATGATTGAGGAGATTCTCGGGGTTAAGATCGCCATCTCGGACCATAGGTCTTCCGGCATCACCAAAGACGAGCTCATCCGTCTGGCGTCGGACGCCAGGCAGGCGGGCATACTGAGCGGTAAGGCCGGTATCGTGCATCTGCACACAGGAACAGGCGGCGGAGGGCTCGGTCTGCTGTTTAAAATCGCAGAGGAGACCGACATCCCGATAAGTACCTTCCGGCCGACACATCTGGGCGATAAGCTCGGCGAGGCGCTCCGTTTTGCCGCTATGGGCGGATATATAGATTTCACCGCCGGGGAGGACGGTGCGGAAGCGGCTCGAACGATCGCTCATGCCCTGCGGGAAGCGCCGGACGGTCTTGTGACAATGAGCTCGGACGGAAACGGCAGTATGCCGGTCTGGAACGACAAACATGAAATGGTCGGCATCGGCGTCGCCCGTTTGGCAAATCTCCATAAAGTTGTGGCTTCACTGGTGATACGCGAGGGTCTGCCACTTGAGAAGGCTGTTCTACCCTGCACGGAAAACGTGGCAAAAGCACTTCTGCTTTATCCCCACAAGGGCTGCCTGCGCGAGGGTGCGGATGCTGATATTCTTCTGCTGAACGGGCAGGTTGAACAGGACACCCTCATCGCCGGCGGAAGGCTTGTACTGCGCCATGGGCAAGTCGTGCCGAAACTGAAATTTGAAGACTGATTGAAAATCAATAGCGTAAAGTCCCACGCGGCTTCAGCCGCGTGGGACTTTGTTTTATGCCGTTGCAGGGCTTGGCATCACAGGCGCGCCGTCTGGAGATATCATTATAAACGGATGGCGCGTCCGGGTGTTAGCCCGCTGAAAAGACAATTAGGAGATGTCACTTTCTTTTTTCGTATTATAAAATATTTCGACAGTAACGGATTTATTTTTCCTCGATTGCAGCTTTAATCAGGTCCACCTTTTCTTTATAGGCGTTAAATCGCTCCTTATTTTCCAATACGAATAGAGAGGCCATGAGGTTTATCAGGGAAACAGGAGCGGTCATGGAGTTGAAGAAGATAGTCTGATTTGTAACGCTGGTCAGTATTACGTCAGCTTCCTGTCCGATAGGGCATGAGACGCTGTCCGAAAAGCAGATGACCTTGTTTCCGGCCGAATGGAGATAACGGGTGAAATTTACCGGAGGCAGGCTGTAGGGCGCATAGGAGAACAGGACGATCAGGTCCTCGGGTGTGCAATGCGCCAGCTGATAGACATTATCGGGCGAGCAGAGAGAGCCGAGACTGACAATATTCACACCGAGACGGATAAAACGGGCGGCAAAGAGGTTTGCCACCGTATTCGCAAAGTCATAAGACAGAACAAAGACCCGTCTCGCATCCCTAAGCAGCATGAGAGCGGTCTGAATGTCCTTGACGCTTATGTGGTTAAATGTCTGTTCCAGAGCGTTTCGTTCCGCGTCGACAATCTCGGAATATATATCATCGCCGCTTTCCCACTGATGGATGGCGGTTTTAATCTTCTCGTTGGGGGACATCCACATTGAAATATAGTTCTGCAGCTCGCTCTTCAGGTCTGAAAAGCTCTTGCATCCAAGACGGCGGGAAAAACTCAGAATGGTCGCATCGGTCGTGTTCGCATTTTGGGCCAATTGGCGCAGTGAGGAGAAACAGCTTGTGTCGGGGTGCTGGAGGAGATAATCTGCAATCCTGCGCTGCGTCTTGTTGAAGGTCGGATACTGCTCACGGATCGTATTCAAAATATCCATTAAGTACTCCATCCTTTAAAATTAATACTTTAAAGAAAGATGTCAGAACGCTTAAAACAAAAAATATTATAACATTAAGTTTCGTTTAAGGCAACTTAACCGGCAAATAGACTAATTAATTTAAAATATTGTTTTAGAAAATATCTATTGCTATAAAAATATTATAAATTATAGTATATACTATTGACTAAAAAAATAACAGATGGTATTGTGTGTATAATATGGCAGAGTTTAAAAAAACCAGCTGCCGGAAATATAGGGAGGGAAAAAATGAAACGACTATTCACGGACTATTTTGAAGCAACCTGGCGTGTGATCTTCCTTGCGCTTTTCATTGGCATTATGCTTCCGTTCCGCTGCTTCGTAAACAATGAGTACGATCCAAGTTTGTTCGGCGTCCCTAACTTCGTATGGAGCTGGCTGATTTACGGCGTGATCACTTACATACTCATTGTTGTCTATTACAAAATGTCTATGAAGCGGCCTGAAAACCACGTTTACGATGAAAAGGGGGAGAAATAAATGGCTGAAGTAACACCGACTCCCGGCCCGTTTTATGCGGTACTTGGGGTTTATCTGGTAATTATGGCGTTTATTGGCTGGTATGCCAGCCGCAGGACAAAAAGCCTGAGAGACTATTTCGTCTTAAACGGCAAGGCCGGCGTTATAATAAGCGGTATTGCCTATGCGACTACACAGTACAGCATGGGAACTTTTCTTGGTACCCCGGGCGCGCTTTATAAGATGGGCTATGCGGGCATGGGCATTACCATTCCGGGCGTAGCGTTTGCCATGATCATTCCGGCTGTGCTCATCGGCCGCAAACTCGTGACGCTGGGCCATGAGAGAGGTTTTCTAACACTGTCGGATTATCTGTCGGATCGCTATGAAAACAAGCGCATGAGCGGCCTGATCGGTATTATGATGCTCTGCTTCCTCATTCCGATGATGGGCGCGCAGATCATCGGCGCAGGCGTTATCGTAAATGTGTTCACAGGCCTGCCGGCCTGGGTCGGCGTCGTGGGCATGGGCTGCATCGTCATCATTTACTGTATGTCCGGTGGTATGCGCGGCGCAATGATGACCGACGTCATACAGGGGAGCCTGATGTTCATAACCGCCATTGTGGCTTTCATTCTGACTTTAAAGCAGGGCGGCGGCCTATCCAATTTGACTTCCAGTCTCAATGGGCTGAATTCCGATTACATGTCTTTTCCTGGCGCGAGCGGCAGTATGACCTGGACCTATTATTTGTCGAACATTCTTCTGTGGTCCTTTTTTACAATGGGCCAGCCGCAGCTCTTCACCAAGTTTTTTGCCATGAAGGATCATAAGACCATGTACCGCGCGGTGCTACTCGGCACGGGCGGAATGATGATAACGGCACTTTTTGTTCTCTGGGCCGGCGTCAACGGCATTTCCCTTGTCCCGGACCTTAAGAATTCGGACTACATAATCCCGGTTATTCTGCAGCGCGGACTCAGCCCTATACTGGCTTCCGTTGCCATAGCCGGTATAGTTGCTGCGGGCATGTCCACCATTGACGGTGTGCTGATCACCACAACTTCCGCCGCGACACGCGACATCTATCAGAAATTCATCAATCCGAAGGCAACGGACAACGATGTCATGAAGCTTTCCAAAGTTGTCACGGTTTTGATCGGTATCATTGTCATCATCTTCGGCTGCGTAAAGCCGGGCAGCATCTTCACCATCAATACCTTCGCCTTCTCAGGTATGTCGATTTTCGTAGTGCCGATCCTGTTTGGTATGTATTGGAAGAAGGCCACTTTCCCCGGTGCGATCACAGCTGTTATTGCGGGTGTCATCACGCTCATTTGCTGCACGAAGGTTCCCGCCATGAAGGCTGTTATACATGGATTCCACGCCGTGGTTCCCGCCGCTGCCGTCGCCGTGGTTATAATGGTTATTGTGAGCCTTATGACACAGAGCATGCGTCCTTCGGAAGAAACGCTCGAAAGACATATGTTTGTTAATAAGCAGAAAGTCTGAAATGTATTTACATAAGATGACGACTGCCCAGGCGGAGGAGGCCCTGAAGAACGATCCGATCATAGTGATCCCGGTGGGCAGCACGGAACAGCACGGCCCGCAGTGCGCGCTGGGGACAGATTATATGATCCCGCAGCATTTGGCGAGCCGGGTGAGCGGCATGGAAAACGTTATCGTGACCCCCACGGTGCCGTTCGGCGTATGTCCCTATCACATGAGCTTTGCCGGTACCATCGACATCGGCTATGAGGGGTTGTTTATGCTGATGAACGGTATCACCAAATCTTTGATGCCGCACGGGGCGAGGCGGTTCCTTGTGATAAACGGCCATGGCGGAAATAACCCCGCTATCGACAAAGTGGCTTTGGATGTGTACCATGCCGGCGGGATACTGGCCAGCATCGACTGGTGGAGCGCTGTAGGTCAGATCGACAAAAGATTTGCCGGCGGCGGCCATGGCGATATTCTTGAGACCTCTGCAATGATGGCGGTGGACGAGACCTTTGTTGACCTGAGTTTGTCCAGGGACATGGCCCCGATAAACCCGACCGGGGAGATAAAGGCGCAGTATATTCAGATGGTAAATTTCAGGGGCGGATCTGTGAGAATGGCCAGAGACACTAAGGAGATTGCGCCGAGCGGCTGGTTCGGGCCTAAAGACCCCAGAGGTTCCACAAAGGCGTTCGGCCAGAGTATGCTGGAAGTCTGCGAGGATTTTATAGCCGGATTCATTGAAGAATACCGAAAGCTCTAGAAACAGGTTCTTAGCCGACCGAAAAATGTGTTGATGTTACTAATGGCGCGCGGGTTACCCTGCGCGCCATTAGTATTATCGATCCATGTTGTATTTGTCGCTTTTCTTTTTTCTTAATCTGCGTGCGAAGATGGATATACCGTACTGCTCTATGCAATCTGGGCATACGCCACTTCGCAAATTATGTAGCCGCACAGAATATATTTTCATCCATATGTGGTACTCCTATAATATTGTTTGGACTGTTATGTTTTATTCTACCTGTGAGAGGGCATCAGACGCCTGTGCAATCTCCTGTGTATCCGTTGTCTCCTGAGCGCCCTGCGTTTCCCCAGACATGGCTCCCTGTGCATCCTCTCCCTGCGTATCCTGCGCCGCATCGCCGCTTCCGCTATTGTCGGTTTCCACCGGCGGTTTATAAGGCGGAACATACGTGCCGTCGAGCTTCGAGAGGACACGGGTGTACTGAGAGCTCCCTTCCTCATATGGCGTGGGTTTATAGGTGTTCACCGAAACGGAAGAGCTCAGGCAGAACGGTATTGCGGCAGTCTCGCCGAGGGTGACCGTCCCGTCTTCGGCGACGGTGACGTACTGCCTTATAATCGCTGTGTCCTTGTCGTCTGGATTACGGTTCCCGCCGAAGGAAAAGTTCCCGAGGCTATAATATATAACGCCGTCCCCGTATTTCTCAATCTTCTCCAGAACGTGCGGATGATGCCCAAAGACGATGTCCGCCCCATAGTCTATGGCGTTGTGTGCGCAGGTTTTCTGCCACGTGTTGGGGGAGTATGAGCCCTCGTCGCCAAAGTGAAGCGAGACTACGATGATGTCGGCGCCTTTATCGCGAACGTCCTGTATATCCTTCTTCATGGAAGCGATATTGCTGAAATAGGCGCAGACTCCGATTTTCAGCCCGCGCTCAGTCTCATAAATGCAGCTTCCGCCGTCGGACGCGTAAAGCACCCCTTCAGACTCGAGTGCCGCACAGGTGTCAAAAAGGCCCTGCTGGCCGTAATCACCGGAGTGGTTGTTGGCGAGCGAAACGCATTCGACGTTCCCTGCGGTGAGTATCTTTGCATACTCCGGAGGGCCCCGGAAGCGGTATGTCTTTTCCTTAGGGACATTATACTGTGTTAGTGCGCACTCGAGATTCACCATAGTGAAGTCGTCGTCCGCGAAATACGGCAACGCACTCTCAAACGGATATGAGTAGTCGTCTCCGACCATCTGCACGAAGCTGCCCGCCGTGCCGTAGGAAGCATACTCCGTACCGAGGGTGCAGTCCCCGGCAAATGAGAGTATATAGGTCTCTTCCGACGGCTGATCTTCCTCGGTATCCGTTTGGGTTTCCCGTGTATCCGGAGAGGGTGTTATAACCACGGCTTCCTGAGCGGGTTGTGTGGGGTTCTGCTCCAGCGCTCCAGTTCCTTCTTCCGTATCCGCGGAAGGAGAATCCTCTGCGGGTGCTTCGGAACCGTTGCCATTAATGCCGGAACAGCCGACAAATATGAGGACGGCAAGTAGCACCGCCAGAATGGAAACAGTGCAGATCCTTTTTATTGCGGCGGACACTCCGCCGGATTTCGCTCTCAAATCATCACCTGCTTTAAATACTGTTGTTCCACTGAAGAGCGGACATCTTGGCGGTTAGATTTTTGCCCTGCCGTGTTCTCTTCGTCGGCGGGCGGCAGCCCGCTCTCCTCCACGGCCTTGCAGGGTAAAAAAATTTCCTCGCAAATCTTGTCTACTCTTTAAAGAGATAACAGTATAAGTGCCATTTTTGCAGAAACTTAATAAATATTATCATTATTTTCTTAACATGTAAAGATTTGCAAAAAAACCTGCCCACTATTAAAGCGGGCAGGACAGATTAGCGCATTTTTTAATTTATGTGTCTCCGTGTTGTGATAACAGCGGCGCGTCCGAGAGGCTGCGCCGGAAAAAGCCGGATATACGGGATTCCGCCGAGGAAGCTAAATGAGAAGGCCCCCCCCGCGAGACTGCAGCCTCGTGGGGTATTTATTTGGCGTATATCGCGCCTATTATCCTGTTAATAATTGAGCACGGGAGAATGCGCGTCAGGAATACAAAGAGCTTATACTGCGCGCCGATGGCATAGAGGGGGTTTACTTTGGGCTTGAGCGCCGCTCGGCAGATGAAGCGGCCGGCCGCCTCGGGAGCCATACCGGTTTCCTCATCGTGCTCCATGACGGCGACAGATCGGGATATGCGCCCGTTATAGATATCGTCACCTCGGCAGTCCTTTTTCCGCGCGCCTGTGAATCCGGTTTTAATGTCACCCGGCATGACGGCGCAAACGGATATGCCGAAGGGACGGACTTCATTTGCAAGTGCCATAGAAAAAGCGTTAACCGCCGCCTTTGATACGGAATAATAGGCCTGAAACGGGATCGGGATAGGCGCCGCGACGGAACTTAAATTTACAATCCTGCCGCCGCCGTTTTCGCGCATCACGGGAAGAACCGCGCGGACAGTGTTCACCATTCCGAAGAAGTTCACGTCTAATTGGCGCTTCGCATCCTCGGTCTCGGTGAACTCGATGGCTCCTGAGATGCCGAAACCCGCGTTGTTTATAAGTATATCGATTCTGCCCTCGCGCTCTTTGATTTTTTCCACCGCGGCAATAACGCTCTTTTCGTCAGTCACATCAGCTGAGAGGTGCGTTATTCCAGGCTCCGCGTACTCCCTGCGGCTGATTTCATAGACGGTGCAGCCTGCCTTAAGAAGTTCGCGTGCTGTGCAAAGCCCAATTCCGGAGGAGCCTCCGGTGACAAGTGCGATTTTAGCCATTCTTCTCCACCATTATAGAGGCAATAATGTCCATGGCCTCGTCCAGAAGAGCTTCCGTCAGGCTTGCCATATAACTTGTCCTCAGGAGACATTCGGTGGGTGCCGTGGCGGGGGGGAGGACGGGATTTACGTAGACGCCCGCATCGTATATCATTTTCGCTTTTACAAGCGTGTTTTCAAGGGTATATGTATATATGGGTACGATCGGCGTTGTAGACTCGCGCAGCCGCAGCCCTCTCGACTTGAGGCCGTTTCTCGCATAGGCGGAGAGCTCGGACAGGCGCGTAACTATCTCCGGGTGCGAACGTAAATAGCGCAGCGCGGTAAGAGCGACGGCACAGCTCGCTGGGGTGATGGAGGCGGAAAAGATGAACGGGCGGGAGTTATGGCGCACGAAATCGACTATCTTGTAGTCCGCCGCCATATAGCCGCCGAGGCTTGCGAGCGACTTTGAGAAGGTGCCCATGAGTATGTCCACTTCTTTTTCAAGGCCGAAAAAGTTTGCAGTGCCGCGTCCGCCCTCACCGATTACACCGAGTCCGTGCGCGTCGTCCACCATGGTGCGCGCACCGTATTTTTTTGAGAGGGCCACTATCTCGGGGAGCTTGGCTATGTCGCCTCCCATACTGAAAACGCCGTCGGTCACAATGAGCTTTCCGGCCTCCTCCGGCAGGCTAGAGAGGATGTTTTCAAGGTCGTCCATGTCGTTGTGCTTATATCTGAGCATCTTGCCGTAGGAGAGCTTGCAGCCGTCGTAAATACTGGCGTGATTCTCTCTGTCGCAGATGACATAATCGCCGCGGCCCACTATGGCGCTTATAATACCCAGGTTTGACTGAAATCCCGTGGAAAAGGTGACGACCGCCTCTTTATTCAGAAAGTCGGCGAGTTCAGCCTCCAGTTCCAGGTGAAGCTCGAGGGTGCCGTTCAAAAAGCGGGATCCGGAACAGCCGGACCCGTATTTTTCAAAGGCTTTTATACCCGCCTCTATTATCTCGGGATATGTAGTGAGGCCGAGATAATTGTTTGAGCCGAGCATTATGCGGCGTTTTCCCTCCATAATGACCTCTGCGTCCTGTTTGGACTCAAGAGCGTGAAAATACGGATAAATACCCATTTTTCGCGTATCATCCGCCGCCGTGTAGTTAAAGCATTTTTCAAAAATATCCATATATTAACCTCCCATGCGCAAAAGCGCACAAAATGATGAGTTCTCCGTAAATGGGAGGTTATTACGCATTAATTTCGGTTGCAGCGCAAGCGGCGAGAAATTAGCGTATCAAATGTTAGTATGAATTTCTCATACTAACCTCCCATGCGCAAAAGCGCACAAAATGTGATGAAAGTCTGTTTTGCCCGTCATTTTCGGCTGCCGCTGAAGCGGAGGGGAAAGGGTGAATGACAGGGTGAAACGCTTCACGCTGGCTTCCCTGATTGCTGTATCAGCTTCCGGCTGGTCGGCTCTTGTTTATATACAGTTTATATAGAAAAGAAAAAAATTTGAAATATTTTTCATTTTATAACGTATGCCATTTCATGTCAAGTTTTTCAAAGCCACCGGCTTACAGACAGCTTTTTTGTGCATTATGCGCAAAGAGGTCCCGCTGTGTATGAAAACCTTTATGCGGATCCGGGAGACACTGTGTTAACCGGAAATTTATACGCGAACTTTTGGATTTAGTGTTTTCAAATGCAGAATAATGTGATATCATTTATATTCAGAAAATTTAGTATCTCTGCGTTATGTGAAGGCTCAGTGAACCGAAAAGGGGTTAATGATATGATCTCAAAAAAAATGCAGTCGCTCGCCATGGCGGGCTCCGCCATACGCGCGATGTTTGAAGAAGGAAACAGGCTGGCGTCGGTGTACGGCGCGGAAAACGTGTTCGATTTCAGTATAGGAAACCCGAACTTTGCAGCGCCGGATGAGGTGAAAAAGGCCGCTTTTGATATATTGGAAAGCTATGAGTCTATTGACATTCATGGTTATATGTCGAACTCCGGATATGAAGAGGTGCGCGATGCCGTGGCAAAGTCCATAAACGGCCGTTTCGGCACCGCATTTACAAAAGGCAATTTAATTATGACCGTCGGAGCCGCCGGCGGCCTCAACATCATACTGAAGACCCTGCTTAATCCCGGTGAGGAAGTCATAGTCATCTCGCCATACTTTCTCGAGTACGGCAATTATATCAAGAATTACGACGGCGTGGTCGTCACCGTCCCGGCGAGACCTTCAGACTTTCAGCTCGACACCGAGGCTCTCTCGAAAGCGATAACACCGAAGACTAAGGCCGTAATTATTAATTCCCCCAACAATCCGACCGGCGTCATCTACTCGGAAGAGACGCTCGTTAGACTCGCCTCGGTTTTGAAGGCCAGGGAAGCGGAATTCGGAACAAGCATTTATATCCTCTCCGACGAGCCGTACAGGGAACTTGCCTACGAAAATATCGCAGTGCCGTTTATCATAAAATACTACGAAAATACGGTAGTTGCCTATTCATGGTCAAAGTCGCTCTCCCTCCCGGGCGAGCGTATTGGCTACCTGCTGTTACCCTCCGAAATGGACGATTTTCAACTGATTTATGACTGCGCGTGCATAGCGAGCCGCATCATGGGCTTCGTTAACGCCCCATCGCTATTCCAACGCATCGTCGCAAGGTGCCTTGATGCGAAGACCGACATCGGTGCGTACGACTTAAACCGCCGGATACTCTATAACGGTCTCACGGATTGCGGTTTCGAGTGCGTTAACCCGCAAGGCACGTTTTATTTGTGGGTGAAATCGCCTGTTCCGGACGATACGGAGTTTTTACAGGAGGCAAAAAAATACAATATCCTGATGGTGCCGGGTAAGTCATTTGCCTGCCCGGGCTATGTGCGCATCGCCTACTGCGCGTCAAAGGAAAAAATTGAGAGGTCGCTGCCCGCGTTCAAAAAGCTGGCGGAGGCATACGGCCTTAAGAAGAAAAAAGATTAATCTAGTCTGAGGCGGGCTGACGCCCCATAAACGGTAACGCGTTGCAACGCGATTAGATTTGGGCAGAGGCTAACTGAGCTCAGCTCTCCTCACCTAAAAAAGAAGGACTGAAATCATGGACGAGAAAAAGACTATATTTTCCGGCATACAGCCGAGCGGCGAACTCACCCTCGGCTCCTATATCGGAGCGATAAAGAACTGGGTCAAGCTATCTGAGACCTATAACTGCTTCTACTGCATAGTCGATATGCACGCGATAACCGTGAGGCAGGACCCCGCACAGCTACGCCGCCGCACTCTGGAGCAGCTGGCACAGTATATCGCCGCGGGACTTGACCCGGAGAAGAACACGATTTTTATCCAGAGCCACGTCCCCGCGCATGCGGAGCTCTCGTGGGTTCTGTCCTGCTACACTATGTTCGGCGAGCTGTCCCGCATGACACAGTTCAAGGACAAGAGCGCGAGAAACTCGGACAATATTAACGCCGGGCTCTTCACATATCCCGCGCTGATGGCTGCCGACATACTTCTGTATCAGACGGATCTTGTCCCGGTCGGAGGCGACCAGAAACAGCACGTCGAGCTTTCTAGGGATATAGCCGTGCGCTTCAACGGGGTCTACGGCGACGTTTTCAGAATACCGGAGCCTTACATTCCAAAGGTCGGGGCAAGGGTAATGAGCCTCACGTCGCCGGAAAACAAGATGTCCAAATCCGACAGGGACCCCGGCGGCTGCATTTACCTTATGCAGAAGCCGGAGGAAATTATGCGCGCGTTCCGCCGCGCAGTCACCGACAGCGACACCTACGTCCGCTACGACGTTGTGGCAAAGCCCGGAATCTCGAACCTTATGCAGATATACTCCGTCGCCACGGGAAAGACCTTTCCTGAGATAGAGGCGGAATTTACCGGGAAGGGGTACGGAGAGTTTAAACCAGCCGTCGGCGAGGCGGTGGTAGAGCTGCTGCGCCCTATAAGGGAAGAGGCTGAGCGTATTCTAAGTGACAAGGCCTATCTTGAGGGCGTATACAGGAGCGGCGCGGAGAAAGCAGCCGCCGTCGCGGGGAGAACCCTGCGTAAGGTGTATAAAAAAGTAGGTTTCGTACAGAAATAATAAATCATTGAAAAAGTCATTAGGACTTCTTCAATAAGATCCTTGCATGACGGCTGTTCAGCCAACCGTTATGAACGGTATCGTTGCCACACGCGGCCGCTGCCGCGTGGTAACCCCGCTTATTTTACTTCCTCGGGCGAAGAGAATTCGCCATAAGGAAACACTTAGCGTTTTTTAAAGCGACATCTGCCGTTGTTCCGCTTTTCACGTCTGAAATGGTGGATTTTACTTGATTTCCGCCTTACGCGGCGGTACTCTACAAGGCTTTTGCTTCAACGAAAAGGACGAGGACTTTATCGACAGTTGATTACGCAGATGCGCTTACGTATTTTGTGAGGAAAAATTTATGCTTATTGACCCTAAGCTGGTAACGGACGGCCTTTTGGCGCTCGCCGTCGCGCTCATCATCAGCTTTCTAGCGACGCCTCCGGTAAAAGCCTTCGCGCAGAAGGTCGGGGCCATAGACGTCCCGACAGAGGCGCGCCGCGTACACGACCACCCTATACCGCGCCTTGGCGGGCTTGCCATTTTTCTTGCGTTTATTATGAGCGTAGTCATTTTTGCGGATGTGAACCGACAGGTACAGGGTATCCTTCTGGGCGCCGTTGTCGTCGTTATTGTCGGCGTCATAGACGATATATACCCGCTGCCGGCACTCCTGAAATTTGGGATGCAGATACTGGCCGCGCTCATTGCGGTCTATCACGGGGTAGTTATCCAGATAATCTCAAACCCGAACATATTCAGTACGGCGGAATTCCTGCCGCTGGGCGTACTCGCCATACCGATCACTGTCTTATGGATCGTGGGCATAACAAATTCTGTTAATCTCATAGACGGGCTGGACGGCCTCGCCGTCGGCGTTTCGGCGATTGCATCCCTTACCATGCTTGTCATATCGCTCGCCGTTGCCGACCGGAACGTAATCGTCATACTCGCTGCGCTCGCGGGCGCTTGCATCGGCTTTATGCCTTATAACCTGAACCCGGCTAAAATCTTCATGGGCGATACGGGCGCGCTTCTGCTGGGATACGTCCTTGCGACCGTATCCATTATCGGGTTTTTTAAATTTTATGCCATCATTTCATTCGCGGTGCCGTTTCTGGCTCTTGGTCTTCCGCTTTTCGACACCGCCTTCGCGTTCTGCAGGAGGATACTGCACGGACAAAACCCCATGTCTCCGGACAGGGGGCATTTCCACCACCGCCTTATAGACATGGGGCTCAGTCAAAAACAGGCTGTCGCCATACTTTATTCAATAAGTGCCGTTCTCGGTCTTTCGGCTGTCGTTATTACGACGAGCGGCGAGATGAAAGCGCTCATACTGATTATAACGTTCTGCGTCGCTATGGGAATAGCGGCAATTGTTTTCAAAAAGGGCCTTGTTCACGAAAACAAGAATGGGGACAAGCCATCCGAAAAACCGGACACGGCCCAAAAGAGGCCTGAAGATGTGTCCACTGTCGACAAGAAAAAAGACTAGGCCTTAACTAAATGAGCACCTTTTCTCCGCTGCTGAAAATTGAATAACCGACAACCGCGAGAATAATAAGAAACTCCTCGTCCTTGCTTTCAATGTATAAAAACAGGAGTACCAGTAAGAGCAGTATGTCGCCGGCGTCAAGCCCTCCCGGCAGGAAGGAACCCAGCATGTCTGAAAGACCGCCCCCAAATAAAGCGGGCGGTTTTTGCCTTTTCATGTTTCCGGGAGGGTGCCTTTCGGGTGGATTCGGCGGGGGCGGTGGCGGAGAGCCCGGGCGGACAAAGGGGGCTTGCGGCCTTGCCTGCTGCCGGGGCGGTGAATCTTCTACCCGGTAGAACTTGCCGCCCACATATCTGTTATAGATGGAAATCACCTCCCGAAAATTCGGAGAGCGCGAGGCGCGCCACCTTGGCGAACTTTGCGATCTCAATGGCTCTGTCGACCGATTTTCTGCGTTCGTCTTTTAGATACGGTTTCATTGCGGAGAGGAGAACCGCCTTATCACTCTTTGGGGAAGCCGAATACTCGCCCAGAATTTTTGTCATTACTTTGAACATTTTAGGGTCTATGTCCCCGATTGCGGAGGCGATGTTTTCCGGGTTCGCGCCTGGTTTCGAGGCCTCTCCCATAGAGCCGGAGATGGAGCGGGCGAGACCCATTATCTTCTGCATTTCCTCGGGTGACGACAGAATGCTGTTTAATTTGTCCTCTAACTCGCCCATAGCTCCGCCCCCCTTTACTTAAGTAAATCGGAGAGCTGTTTCGCCAGACGCGCGCCCTCTTCAGTTTTCATTATGTCAGTAACGGCGCGCCGCACTGTTTCCATGTCTCCTTGTTCATATGCGGACTGAATACGTCCGCCAGGGTCCATCATCGATTTAACCTTTTGTCCATCAGCGGAATTTGCGAGTTTTTCCAACTCGTCCTTTTTGGAAGAGAGCGCGTTCGACAGGTCACTATAATTGTTTTTCATATTTTAATACCCTCCATCCGATATTCTCATCACTTATTTATATTCAAAACTATAGGCGGAGGTTACTGTAAATGAAAAGTATCGTTTTTTCGGACTCGCACGGGGACAGGCAGGCTCTTCTCCGTGCCGTCGCCGTGACGGGACCGGACATGATACTCCATCTTGGAGACGGCGTCCGCGACTGCGTTGCGCTTCTCAATAATTTTCCGCAGATCCCGCTCCGCCGCGTGCGGGGCAACTGTGATTTCGGTTCTAATGAACCGCTGTCGGATGAATTTGTCTGCGGGGAAAAGCGGATATTCATGGCGCACGGGCACAGCTACAACGTAAAGTGCGGGACGACTGCAATAGTAAATGCCGCCATGTACCGGGATGCCGACATTTTGCTCTTTGGTCACACACATATGCCGTGGGAGGAGAATTTCGAAGGGCTTCTCATAATAAACCCCGGCAGCATAGGCAGGGGTATGCGCACGTACGGCGTGCTGTCGATAGAAAAAGGCTATGTAAACTACGAACAAAAAAACTTAGAAATATAATTAGCAGTCATGTAATACCATATGAGTTTATCAGAAGGCGGACCTTTGCGAGTTCCACCAGAAGCTGTCAATCAAATCAACAGCTTTCAAGGAGTATCATATGTCCCGCGGAACCGGTTTTTTCCAGCCGTATGTACCACCGGGAAAATAATTTGAATTATTTTCCGCCTTCGACGAAAACGCTGCAAGGCCTATTAAAATGAGTCGGACTTTTAAGTCCGACTTTTTTATGTTTATTTAATCATTTTTACGCCTGTACGGTTTGACCTTTTTCGCCGGAAGGGATGTCTATAATATAAATCGCGGAGGGGGAGAGGATGCAGACAGTTTACGTTGACACGCTTTTTTTCCTGAATTTCGTCGTGAATTACCTCGTATTAATGTGCACGGCAAAGATATGCTCCCTTAAAATCAGAAGGCTTCGCATGGCGTTGGGCGCCTTTGTCGGCGGCGCTTACGCCGTCGCCGTTCTCTTTGAAGCCCTCCGTTTTCTCTCGGCAGCGCCGGTAAAAATTGCCGTGGGGATACTTATAGCGCTCGTGGTATTTGGAGGCGAGCAGAAGCTCTTTCGCATAACGGCGGTATTCTTTGCCGTGTCGGCGGCCTTCGGGGGAGCCGTTTTCGCGGTGTCGCTCATAGAGGGGCAGGGGAGCGGGGACGGGGTATTGCAGCCGATAACGTTCAGGGTGCTCGCGCTCTCCGCCTGTATTACATATGCCGCGCTCTCGTTATTCTTCCGCCGAGCAGCGCGAAGCAAAGCGGGAGACGGTGGGGTTTCGAAAGTGGAGGTAAAGCTCGGGAACAAAAAAACGATATTTACAGCGCTCCGCGACACGGGCAATTCTCTCAATGATCCCATGACTGGGCGTCAGATAATAGTTGCGGACTTTTCAGCGCTGCGCGACCTTTTTCCAAAAGAGGCGTGCACGGCCCTGACCCCGGAAAAACTCAGGGACCCGGTAAAGGCATTTGAAACGGTAAGCGCCATCCTGCCGGACTTAAAATTTCGGCTGGTGCCTTACCGTGCGGTAGGGACCGGGGGAGGTGTTCTTCTCGCCGTGAAAACGGACGAGACTGTTATTGAAGGCAAAAATGTGGGAAGCTGTCTTATCGCGATATCGCCGGACCCCGTCTCGGACGGAGGGGCTTACGCGGCCCTCTGCGGAGGTACGGTATAAGCGGAGTTATGTTTAAAGGAGGAAATATGGAATTGAATGCGCTTCGGATATTGAAAAACAGGCTCTGGGTAAAAATTTATCTTACACTGGAGCGGCTCGGAATAACTACTCCAGGTACGGTCATGTACATAGGGGGGAGCGAGACTCTCCCGCCGCCACTCTCTAAAGAAGACGAGGCAAAGTACATAGACCTTCTTTCAAAGGGGGAGCCAGCGGCGAAAAAAATGCTCATAGAGCACAACCTGCGCCTTGTCGTCTATATTGCGCGCCGGTTTGAGAACACGAATATCAATATTGAGGACCTCATTTCTATAGGTACCATCGGACTTATAAAAGCGATAAACACCTACGATCCCGAAAAAAAGATAAAGCTTGCCACCTACGCCAGCCGCTGTATCGAAAACGAGATACTTATGTACCTCAGAAAGACCAGCAACCAGAAGACCGAGATATCATTTGACGAGCCGCTGAACACCGACTGGGACGGAAATGAGCTCCTGCTGTCGGACATTCTGGGCACAGACAGCGATATAATCATGCGCCCGATCGAGGACGACGTAGACAGAACGCTTCTTCTGGACGCGCTCGAAAAGCTCACGGAACGTGAAAAGACGATAATCGTCATGCGTTTCGGGCTGGGGGATACCCAGGAGCGCACGCAAAAGGAGGTTGCCGACATCATGGGGATATCGCAGTCATACATCAGCAGGCTGGAAAAACGGATAATCTCGCGATTAAAGCGTGAAATTTCGCGCCAGATGTAATTTAGAGAGTCGCTGGTCGACAGTCGGCAGCTGAGCGAATTATCTGCCATTTCAGCCAAAAAGCCTCGTTAATACACAAAGTATTAACTGTGCTTTGAAATTTACTCTCTCGCATCCATCAAACGCAATTTAATCAGCGACTCCATAGTTATTTGTCGTTATAAAAGTCGAAACCGGAGGGGGCTATTCCTCTCCGGCTTTTACTTGGTTTCTGCCACAAATATTCAGTTGCCGCTGTTTTTACATGCCATAGAGTTCTGACATTTGATTATCGGCTTTAGGGAGATCAGCATGGAGATCGCATCGATCGATTCGTAGTCTGTGGCAGAGCCGTCTTTCGCATATGCTTCGAAGTGAAGAAAAGAGGGGAAGAATTCGCTCTGGTCTATCACCTCGTCGTTTATGGAAAGCTTAACGCTGGTCATATTTTCCTTTGCAATTTCTTGAATTTTTTTCAGCAGAGGCTCCATGGGGACTTTGATGCATTTCATAACAACATTTTCCTTTATGTATTATTTTTACTTTCACAACGGGCTCATTTTATGATGAGTTATCAAAATATGCAAGAGTGAAAAATGGATAATTTTGTCGAATGCAAAAAAATGGAAGTATGAACAAAATTTGCCGAAAAATAAGATATAAATTGTTAATAATGACATAAAATACAACAATATACAATATTAAATGGAAATTTCCTCATTAATGCCGTTTGGGAGCACATAAAACGTTTTGAGGGGTATTTAAAGAGATTAGCAGACGGTATAGGGCTTATTTTTAATTTTACAGCCTGTGTAACAATATTCTGATGGGTGAATAAATTGAAAATGAGGTGAAATCTGTGGATACAAGGGAGCTTTTTGCCAGACTTATCAAATGCGAAGCCGGCGGTGAGGGCCTTGCCGGAATGAGGGCTGTCGCAACAACGGTTATGAACCGCGTAAGAGTGCCATACGGAGAGTATCAGAGATTAAACGAGGGCAGTCTGCGCAGGGTTATTGAACAAATATGCCAGTTCTCGTGCTATAAAACCGTAATAGGAGGCGTACAAAATAACCAAAACGTATGGACGGCTACGCCTGAAAACATCCATTATCAGGTTGCTGACTGGGCGATAAACGGGAGCATATATACCGGCGTCGGCTCTGACGCACTGTGGTATATGAACCCGTTTGTACCGCAATGCCCAAACTTCTTTCCATATAATAAAACCGGATACTGGTTCACGAGAATTAATCAGCATTGTTTTTTTAATCCCACGGCAGCCTATTCAGAAACTTAAATAATAGAGGTGTTAATTTATTATGAGCAACAGTATAACCTGGACGGGAAACAAGGGGCCAGACCAAAAAGCGAGCAGCCACACCTTGCGCCAAACTTTTGTACCAACAAAGGCCGCAGCAAATTTTTCTGTGCCTATTCAGGATGATAAAGGGAATTACAGCCCGGAAATTCCTGTGGTACAGCAGAATCCGCCAAAAACGGATATAATAGTGCCGATGCAGGTGGACCCCGTTATTACCGACATCGGGCTGAACCAGCAGGGACCTCCGCCTTCCACCGAGAAAGGATTCATACCCTATTATCTCACAACAAATATCGGGAAAAGCGTCAGGGCGGAATTTATTATCGGCAGCGATCAGTATGCCGATAAAACGGGGATACTTATCGAGGTAGGGATAAACTATTTTGTGCTTGAAGATGTAAACTCGCGTACCCATATAATGTGCGACCTGTATTCGGTAAAATTTGTGACGATACTGCAGGATTTCTCGATTCCTCAATAAAGGCAGTGACTGCTTGAAAAACAGATGAGCATCCGCAGGTAAACCTGCGGATGCCGCATTATTTTTATTATCACTGGCTCCTTAGTTATTTTTTTCGCATAACACAAACAGGCTGCTTTTTGCCAAACTGGGCCGTTACAGCTGAACGCGACGATCATATTCCTGTTTACTTCGCTATCAGAATATAATAATATATATAATTATAAGATTATGCCTTAAATTTGAGGGGTGCTTATGGGAGACAGAGACAGGCGGGAGAATATAGACGATCTGGTGTCGGCTATCGTCACGGGGTATGAAATTTCGAAAAGGTCGGCTTTACAGCCGGATTTTCTCCCGGAAAAGGACGCCATAATTGAGATCATCGGAATACTGAGGAAAATACTGTTTCCAGGTTATTTTGACAAGGTATGCGTTCAAGAAGGTGACATGAAATACTATGTGGGGAATCTGCTCACTACTGTGCACCAAAAGCTGCAGCAGCAGATTTGCCGGGCTTTAAATCACGGCGCAGCGGAAACCGGCGGCTGCGAGAACCCGGTGGAGCGGTCCTGCGAGCTGAGCTTTGCCTTTTTGAGCAGGATACCGGAAATACGCGAGATTCTTTTAACCGATGTGCAGGCCACAATGGAGGGAGATCCAGCCGCCTGCGACGAGCACGAAGTTATATTCGCGTACCCTGGCATTTTCGCGATAAGTATTTACCGTCTGGCGCATGAGCTGCATCTGCTGTCCGTACCGCTCATCCCCAGGATCATGACCGAATACGCCCACAGTATAACGGGTATCGACATCCATCCGGGCGCCGATATCGGCCATCATTTCTTCATTGACCATGGTACGGGCGTGGTCATAGGCGAGACGACTGAAATAGGCAACTATGTCAAGATCTATCAGGGCGTAACGCTGGGAGCCCTCTCCACCAGAGGCGGACAGAGCCTCCGTGGATTTAAACGCCATCCTACGCTGGAGGACGAGGTAACTGTGTATTCGGCCACCTCCATTCTGGGCGGAGAATCAATAATCGGAAAAGGCGCGGTAATTGGCAGCAACGCATTCATCACTAAATCTGTTCCTGCCAGCACTCGGGTGAGCATTAAGAGCCCGGAGCTCCGGTTTAAGGACTTAAAACCGCAGGAGCCTGTAAAAGAGTAAAATGCAAAAAACTGCATGATTTTATCAAAAATTAAGCCTGAGGAGAATATTTTTCTCAGGCTTTTATATTTATTTTACAGCTGATTTTTATTGTTTTTATGAAATAATAAAATGAGCTGTAGATAACTGCTGCTAATTTTTTTATTCGAGGTTGATCATTTGAAACACAGAATTTTTAAATTTACTTTGATCTGCGTTATATTCGCAACTTTTTTGGCTGCCTCGGGCAGCTTAGCCGCGGCATCTGGCCCGGACGGTGGCGAGTCGGTTTGTGTGCCGATAATTATGTATCACCAGGTAAAGACGTTCAACGCGGGAAAAGATGTGATCCTGCCGTGGGAATTTGAAAATGACCTTAAGTACCTGTCGGAAAACAATTACATCACTATAACGATGAGCGATTTGATAGACTATGTCTATAATGGCAAAAGCCTTCCGGAAAAACCGGTTATCCTGACCTTTGACGATGGTTACCTCAATAATTATGTCTATGTCTATCCGCTTCTGAAAGAGTATAACATGAAAATTGTGTTCTCGATAATTGGGAAAAATATCGATGATTTTACCAATATACCGGACGATAACATCGACTATTCGCATGTGACATGGGATCAGCTCTGTGAAATGCTCGACTCGGGCTGTGTGGAGGTACAGAATCACACCTATAATCTGCATAATTACAGCAAGTATACTGTCGGCTGCGCACAGAAGTACGGCGAAACGTTTATGGAATACGAAATGCGCCTTAATGAGGATATCGGCAGGCTGCAGGAGGAAATCATCGAAATGACAGGCAGAACCCCAAACACCTTTGCCTACCCGTTCGGGAAGTACTGCGATGAAATGGATGAGATTCTGAAAAAGCTGGGCTTCAAGGCGTCGCTTACCTGTGATTACGGCGTCAACGTCATAAATATGGACGATCCCGATTCTCTGTTCAGTTTAAAAAGGATTTGCCGTTCACATGGTCAGGGTATTGAAAAACTCATAAAAGAAGGATTAAAGACGGTCAGATAAATCCATTTTGCTGAAATCTGCTTCCTCTCGGTGTTGCCGCCGGGAGGCGCTTTTTTAACGCGATTGTGAGCGCCGGTTCAGGCTAAAAAGATATTCAAGGAGACCGAAAGCGGAAAACGTCCAGCCCAAGATAAAAAAGGCTATCGTATAAGGCGAGGAAGTGCCCGCTATTTCAAAAATACCGTTTAAAACGCTGCCCACAGTAAGTGCGGCGACGCCGGAGTTATAGATGTTGTAAAAAAAACGATAGCAGCTTACTTCATCGGAGTGCGGTATGATAATCCAAGCCAAAGTGAAGATCAAAGTGCCGCCGAGAAGGGGATAAAGAAACATCATAGACATCGATGTTGAATGGACGCCGTGGCCGAAGAGCGCGTAGACTTTATCGAAGATTATGCAGATGACGGAGACGGTGAGATAGACGAGTGCGGTTTTCAGCGCGTGCAGACTGTGCATGGGTTTACTAATATCCGAAGTATACAATATCGCTCACCTTCCTTTCCGAGTCAGTTCGGCCGTCCGTGGGGTTGTTTATAATCTGCCCGTTAAACCACATCGTTGAGGAACCGCCTCCATCAAGGTTATAGGCTGTAGTGCACCCTCTGTCACTCAGTTCCTGAGCCAGCTGAAGAAGGGAAAGTCCGGCGCTTTCGTCAGTCCGGCCGTCAGACACTATAATTATATAGTGGAGCTCCGACACCTGACCGATAGCCGTTCTGGGGTTGCTTGTCCTGGATTTATCGACTTCGCTGTCTGCGGATACGGCTATTTCTCCGTCGTTTATAAGCGAAGGGCCAAATGACAAGACCTGCCACGCGCCGGAGTCAATGAGCGTCTGTGCATCCGTCTGACTCTCATTGATAATGGAAAAATCACCTTCTTCATCTATAACCAGATCCTGGTTGCCTCCGGAAGTGTCCCTGTACAGGATACCGTTTCTAACCACATAACCATCGTCCCGGAACCCGTAATAATCACCGTTAATGGCAAATATAGCGTTGTTATCTTTGGCTATGTCGGACGTCGTCTCTTTGATATTGCGGCCATAAGTACCGTTGGCAAACGCAGTTTTAAGATATTCGACGCCTGAGACCTGAATGTCTGCCATATAGAACGTCGTATCATA
>JBFWIW010000043.1:18171-27590 GCA_050253535.1 Oscillospiraceae bacterium | reverse complement strand
GTATCGGACTGTGCATCTTGGCCTGCCGTAGACAGCTTCATCGAGAGCTGTAAAATATTAGCCGGACTTATACGCCCCAAACAGCAACACAGCCGTGGAATTTTCCACGGCTGTGTCTTTCCCCCGTACCGACGATAAGCCCCATAGGTCACAATGTGTACCTATGGGGCTTATCCCTTGGGAATTCATATTTTGAAAAACATTTCTATTCTTACTACGCTCTAATAGAGAGTTTTAATCTGAGTATTTCTTAGAATTTTCCGCCTGTTTCAAAACTTGTTAAATACATCCTCATCCCACTCCGGCAGATAGCCGTTTCCGTAAAGCAGCACAGTCAGATCCATACAAATTGTGCCTTGTCGTCCACAAGTTCTTTGATTTTCTTAGCGAGGATAATGGCGGCGAGGGGTTCTATATTAAAAAGGCAATGAAGATCTCTTTAGAAAATTGTCATCGTCTGATACAGGTGTAATGTTAAAAAATGGATTCCAATGATAAAAATTCGTGTTTTCGCCTTTCATTTCAGCGAACATACAAGTCATGCCAACATGAACGGAATCCTTCTTATATTTCCTATAATGCAACAAGCAATCATCTCCAATGGGTTCTACAGCAACGTATCTACCAAGGATATCCATTTCATTTGTGCCGCAAATTAATAGAGTCTCAAAAGGACATTCATGAGCCTTGACTTCTTCGTCAACTTTTACAAATAGAACATATAATTCATCTGGCATTGAATTGAAATCATTAACTACTTGGATATATGCGTATGACAAGCTCTGTTTAGGATCTTCTTTCATTTTTTGCTGATAAACTCCGCATATTTCATGTATGCGGTTGTCTACAAAAACATCCAAAACGTATTCCTCACAAAACACTGCAAGGAAATCCATCCATGACTGTTGTAAAAAGTCGATATTTGCTTGCAGCTGGTCAGAAAGCTCCTTTCTATCATGTGGAACTCCTTTGCGAAAAAGCGGGCCAATCCGGGCCGTATTTGAACTGCCCAGAATTCCCATAGAAAGCTTATTTGAAATATCGGCAGTATGTTTTGTCCTATTGTTAATTGCCTCAATATATTCAAAATTTTTGGAAGCACTCACGCTTTCAAACCATGCAGAAGTTTTTGGAAAAGCCGTTTTATATGTGGCCTGTTGAAAACAGGAAGCCATTCTTTGAAAATCTGCCGAATCTACGCTCTTAGATTTATTGGCAAGCAATCCACTATTAGCTATTTGACTCATTGAGTCAAAACTGTTCATCGTATACTGATAAAAATCCCTCAAAAGTTTATCAAACAGAAACCATGGGCCGACTTTTTCACCGGCGACTCTCACTTCATATACAGGAACATTTTCAGTCGTAACAGCGATTTTTCGCACCACCTCACCAGTCTCGGTTTTTTCTTCTGTAAAATCAGAGAACAAATCTCGTTGCCATCTTACCGTTTTGGATGTCATTTTCTCTATAAGATTGTTGATCGTCATATAACAGTACTGAACAATTTCAATGTTTTTCTGCGCATACTGAATAAACTGCCATGCAGAATATACATGATGATTTGCTAAGTCTTTTTGAAGTCAAGACTATCAGTGAGCATGTGAAATCCTCCCATATTTATATGATGTGCTGTTACGCTAATACATCAAGAAAGTGCTTCCCGATTTTTTCGGCACCAAAAAATGGAACGCTTCGCAGATGAAACGCAAGCAATCTGTGTCAGAACTCGGCCATTATTCTTCGCCTTCTTATATTTTTCGTACTCTTCATACTCGGCCATGACGGTAAGCTCCAGAGACGCGGCCATTACCACACAGGATCTCTACCCTGCGTTTGGAGATGCCCCATTCTGCGGCTTTATCTTTCGGCGTAACATATTCCATCACAAAAACCTCCTATGAGATTACGACAAAATTATACAGCTTTTGAGCGAATGAAACAAGGAGCGTTAAAGGAGCGTTTTCGGATTCTGTTGCATTCGTAATCCTGTATCTATTTTGTTGCCATTTGAATTACGAATTAGCAGCAAAAAACCCTGTAGTTATTGAAACTACAGGGTTTTTTGTTTGGAGCTACTGATGTGACTCGAACACACGACCTGCTGATTACGAATCAGCTGCTCTACCAACTGAGCTACAGTAGCATATGTACTTTTGGGGGACAATTTGCAGGGATCTGCGATGCCTACCTTAACTACAACCAGCGACCTGCTGATTACAAATCAGCTGCTCTACCGACTGAGCTATGCCAGCATATAATAAGAGATAGACCTTTAGAAATATAGCACATAATTGTCGGTACGTCAATATGGTCTTTCCGCTCTTTTGTGATTACATTTTGTATAATGAAAGGCGCGTTTCACGCTTTTCCGAGAAAAATCGACACCAGCCTTAAAAAGCCGATTTTTCCCTTTTTAAAATCACGGCTTTTTATCCCTTTTTTATTTCATACTCCTCACTTTTCGCGCCTGCAATAAACACTCTCCGGCCTTACCTCTTCTGTTGGAGAGTTTACGTAAACAAATATATTTACAACCATTACAAATAGTTATTAACATTCCCCACAGGGTTTTCCACATCCTTCAAACCCTTATGGCACTAAGGTTTGGTGAAATTTTGTAATTTCTTTACATGGTTTTGTAACCTGTTTTTCACTACTTTGATAATATTATATTAGCTTTACATAACAACTTTTGCGTTTTTTTCAAACTGTAATTTCAGGCGTCACTGCCCATTTTTGCAGGAAGTGTGGATGCATCCATTCACAATCTCCCGGGCTTCATAAAATCAAAGTATCGATATCCATCGTGGCATATGCGTTTAAATCGTTTCCACCCCTCACGCCGGCCAGATACTCGTAATATGCCTGACTGCCTATCATAGCGCCGTTATCGCCGCAAAGGCGCAGCGGAGGAATGAACAACGTCTTCCCTTCGGCTTTCGCCGCCCTCTCGAAATCGGCGCGGATGCGCGAATTTGCCGCGACGCCGCCCGCAACTGCAATCCTATCATAACCCAGTTCGCACACCGCTGCCATTGTGCGCGGGACGAGCGTATCGCTCACCGCAGAGGCAAAGGACGCCGCGAGCGAGGCCTTATCGAGCTTTTCACCCTTCTGTTCGGCGTTGTGGACTATATTCACGACAGCCGTTTTTAGGCCGGAGAAGGACATGTCATATGGTGAGCCTTCTATTTTTGCGCGTGGGAGATGAAACGCCGTATCATCGCCTGTTTTGGCAAGATCGTCCAGCGGCTTGCCGCCTGGATAGGGCAGGCCCATAACTCGTGCCGCCTTGTCAAAACACTCGCCTGCCGCATCGTCGTGCGTGGCGCCGATTATACTCATATCCGTATAGCCGCGCACGTCTATTATTACCGTGTTGCCGCCTGATATGGCAAGGCACAGAAACGGCGGCTCAAGCTCCGGATATGCTATGTAGTTTGCCGCGATATGCCCGCGCACATGGTGTACCGGAATCAGCGGCACGCCGAGCGACAGGGCGACGCCCTTGGCAAAATTCACACCAACAAGGAGCGCGCCGATAAGCCCAGGCGCATATGTCACCGCGACGGCATCTATATCCGCTTTGGTCACGCCGGCCTTCTTCAATGCGCTTCCGGCAAGGTGACTTATTACCGCCACATGATTTCTGGAGGCTATTTCCGGCACTACACCACCGTATATGGCGTGCATATCCGCCTGTGAAAATATCTCGTCTGTGAGTACCTCCCTGCCGTCCCGAACAACGGCGACCGCCGTCTCATCACATGAGGATTCAAATGCCAGTATCAGCATATCATTTATCTCCAGTTTCCACTTTAAGCTTAGCGCGTGACATCAAAATTGCGTCCTCCGCGGGAGCTTCGTAATATTTTTTTCGCCGCCCAATGACGGTAAATCCGTTTTTCGCATATAGAGTGATGGCGGGCACATTCGACTCGCGCACCTCGAGAAAGATCGTTTTTACATCGTCCCGCTCCGCCGCTTCGATAGCGCACCTCAAAAGCTTCGAACCGATTTCTAACCCTCTCTCAGCTTTTCTCACCGCAATGTTGAGGATCTCGGCTTCGCCGGAGAATTTTCTGACTATCACAAATCCGAGAAGCTTAGCACCTCTGAGCGCCGTCAGAAAAATACTGTCCGTATTATCAAGCTCCGCCGCGAACGATTTTTCGCTCCAAGGAGTCGAAAAGCACTCTGTCTCCAATGCCGCTATTTCCGTAAGCATACCCGTATCCGCCGGGCGTATCTCAAAACTCACTCTACGTCCTCCGCTAAAAGTTCGTCTAAAAGCTCATCTACCCCCTCGGCTATCCGCTTCGCGCACTTTTTCCAGCCCGAGGGCACGGCCGGTTCAAATATATCCTTCTGCCCAAGCGCAAATATGCGTGCGTCGAACTCAGGGTAGTCGTCCGCAAGGCCGTCCGCTTCGTCCTCCGTCATGCAGAAGACGGCATCAAACCACTGGAGCATCGATTTTGTCAGTCTCTGCGGCTTGCAGCCGCTTATGTCCGCACCGTATTCCAAAGCCGCCGCGGCAGCGGCGGGGTCGACGGCACCCGGCACAACTCCGGTCAGCACCGCCGAGCCGCATTCCATATCGTCTATCCCAAGCTGTCTGAGGCGGGAGCGGAAAATGCCTTCGGCGACTGCGCTCCTGCCGGCGTTTGTCCCGCTAACAAAAAGCGCACTGTCTACCTGCAGCGGGTCACCTTTTTTCTTTGCCTCGTAGTCCGCCATAAACCTCTCGTCCTCTCTCTCGAGCGTGCGGTCGCCGGCAAGCGACTCGACGTGGTGCGTGAGCTCATGGTAGAGCGTTTTTTTAAGCTGTTTTTTAAAGGCCTCTTCCGAGCGGTTTTTGAAAAGGCGCTCGAACGAACCGTAATAGAGCGTTACGAACCGGCCCATCGGACCGCCTTGATGGTATTCTCCCAGCGTATACAAGTCGTCCCCGTCGGATGGCTTTGCCTCCGGGACGAGGTTTATACCGCCGTTCATGTCGCGCAAAAGCCCTGCCGGCAGCTCGTCGACGAGTGTGTCCAGCACTTTTCCCGCCCTTTCAAATGTCATGTGGGCACCTCCTACTTTGCGTTATACCAGCTTTTCCCCGCTGCGGCGTCCGCCGTGAGCGGCACGGAGAGCGTTGCAGCGTTCTCCATCTCCTCTCGGAGAATGTTTTTGACGCGCGCCTCCTCGCTCTCGGGGCATTCGACGATTAGTTCATCGTGTATCTGGAGTATGAGCCTCGCCCTCAGTTTTTCAGTCTCAAGCCTACGACTTACGTTATTCATGGCTATCTTCATAATATCGGCCGCCGTACCCTGTATCGGCATGTTGAGCGCCACGCGCTCGCCAAAAGAGCGGACGTTGAAGTTGGACGACTTGAGCTCCGGCAGCCACCGGCGGCGGCCGTAAAGCGTCGACACCCAGCCGTCAAGCTTCGCTCTCTCGACGACTGACTTCATATACTCGCGAACGCCATGGTATTTTGCGAGGTAATTATCTATATAACGTTTCGCCTCCTGTATGGAGACGCCGATGTCCTGCGAAAGCGAAAACTGTGATATACCATAAACTATGCCGAAATTCACCGCCTTGGCACGGCTGCGCTGCAGTCCTGTCACCTCATCAAAAGGCGTGTCGAACACCTGTGAGGCCGTGACGCGGTGGATATCCTCCCCATCCAGAAAGGCTTTTTTCATAGTCTCGTCATTGGATATGTGCGCTAGGAGCCGGAGCTCGATCTGGCTGTAGTCCGCATCGACGAATACATTCCCATCGCCTGCGACGAACATTTTGCGGATCTCTCCGCCCAGCTCGCGCCGCACCGGTATGTTCTGCAGATTCGGCTCTGTGGACGAAAGCCGCCCCGTCGCCGTCACCGTCATCTGGAAGGTCGTATGGATGCGTCCGTCCGGCGCGATGACCTTCACAAGCCCGTCGGCATAGGTCGACTTGAGCTTGGAGAGCTCACGGTAGTCAAGTATCTGCTGTATTATTTCGTGCTTCGGGCGTAGCTTTTCCAGAACATCCGCGCTCGTCGACCAGCCCGTCTTTGTCTTTTTTGGGGCGGGCAGCATCAGCTTTTCGAATAGTATAACGCCGAGCTGCTTCGGCGAGTTTATATTGAACCGTTCTCCCGCAAGGCCGTATATGCTCTGCTCTATCTTCTCCATGCCCTGTAATAGTGAGTTCCCGAAATCGACCAGCGCCTTTTTATCCACCAGAACACCCTCACACTCCATCTTTGCGAGAGTCAGGCAGAGCGGCATTTCAACTTCGCTGAAGAGCTTTTCCATACCGAAATCCCGGAGTTTAGGCATAAAAGTCTCCATTAAAAAGCTCACCGCCGCGGCCTTGGGTATGAGGTCAAAGGCCGTCTCAGTCTCCTGCATAAGTGATAGCTGACCGTCGTTTTCCTCGCACTTTTTGAGCGTGAAACCCCCATAAATTTCCGTGAGCCGCTCCAGCTCGTACGAACTTGAGACCGGGTCAAGCAGATATGCCGCGATCGCCGAGTCGAACACCCAGCCGTCCGCGTAAACGCCCATCAAGATGAGCTTACGCTGTATCTCCTTAACGTTGTGCCCCGCTTTTTTTACACCGGAGAAAAACGTGTCCAGCGTCTTTTTCCAGTCCCCCGCAAAGTTGTCCGCGCACAGAAGGTAAGCAGTCTCACCATTGACAGCGGCGAGGGCGGAAATATCGTCCGAGAAGAAAACAGAAACACACGGAACGCTCTTCAGCGACTCCACCATGCTTACAAAATCATTTTCCGTTTTAATGGAGACGGAGGTGCACTCAGCCGCCTTATATTTTTGCTCAGGCTTTGCTGCGGGCGGCGGCGTGAGACCGAATTTCTCTGTGAGTTTTGAAAACTCAAGCGCGCGGAACAGCTCATAGAGCCTGTCGTTATCGGGCGGCCGCCTTATATTATCCTCAGGATCGAATTCTATCGGTGCGTCCCTGCATATCGTCGCAAGGTCATAGGACATATCGGCGCTATCCCTGCCGGATACAAGCTTATTTTTCACTGTATCCTTTATATCGAGTGTCCCAAGATTTTCGTAAATACTATTGACCGTACCGAAACGCCGGATAAGATCCATCGCAGTCTTTTCGCCAACCCCGGCAACTCCCGGTATATTATCCGAAGCGTCACCCATTAGAGCCTTAAGGTCAACCATTTTCGGCGGTTCAAAGCCGTATTCTTCCATAAAAGCGGGAACGTCATATTGTTTTGTCTCCGTCTGCCCCATGCGGGACTTGACATGATAGACGTGCGTCTTATCGGTAATAAGCTGAAAACTGTCCTTGTCTCCGGTGACGACTACGCATTCCCAACCGTACTCCTCGCTTTTTTTGGCGACGGTACCTATGAGGTCATCGGCCTCATAGCCCGTGAGTTCCAGCCGATTAATGTTCATCGCGTCCAGCACGTCCTTCAAAATCGGAATCTGGACGGCGAGTTCATCCGGCATCCCCTTGCGCTGTGCCTTATACGCCTCAAACTTCTCATGGCGGAAGGTCGGGGCCCTCAGGTCGAAGGCGACGCAAAGCGCCTCCGGCTGCTCATCGTTGAGTAGCTTCTGCAATATGTTCAAAAAACCGTACACGGCGTTGGTCGGTGTCCCATCTTTCGTCGAGAGCGTCCTTATACCGTAAAATGCTCGGTTCACTATACTGTTGCCATCTATGACCATAAGCTTCATTGTGAGGCCCTCCTTTATTATCCGGCGCTATTTAGAGCCGGTAAGTCTCTCCTCCGTCTCGCGCTCGAGGCGTTTCATCGGCCTAAGAACAGTCAGCGCCATCGTCGTGAAACTGGCTGTGCCGCCAATAAGGCTCGATATCGGCTCCGCGAGGAATACACCGCTTACTCCGAGGTTCCCCACGTACGGCAGTATTAGCATAAGAGGAACAACGATTATGACCTTGCGCAGAAGTGAAAAGAAAATGGCCTTTTTGGACTGCCCCAGCGCGACAAATGACGACTGAGCCGAAAACTGCAGCACCATCAGGCAGTACCCCGCGTAGTATATGCGGAAGGCCGATTTGCCCGCCTCCAGCATCAGCGGATCATTGACAAAAACGCGCATCAAAAGCGTAGGAACCGTCATGATTATAAGCCACGTCACTGTATTGTATACGGCGGCCGTACGCGTCATAAAACCGATTGCCCCGCGTACACGGTCAAAGCGGCCCGCCCCATAGTTATACCCGATGACAGGTTCGGACCCGCTGGTCAGCCCCTGAATCGGCATCATAACAACCTCGCGCACTGAGTTAATGGCGGTCATTATACCGACATACAGGTCACCGCCGAAGGATAAGAGCATCCGGTTCGCTATGACCTGAACAATCGCGTTCGTTATGGACATATTGAATCCCGCCGTACCTAGCCCAAGGATATTCCTTGCCAGGCCGACCCTTATCCGCATATTGCACAGTTTGAGTTTCAGTATGGCCTTTTTTCCGGTAAGAAAATGCATTACCCAAACGGCGGAGCAGCTCTGAGCGATAACTGTCGCAATAGCCGCGCCCCGTACGCCCATGTGAAGAGCAAATATGAATATCGGGTCAAGGATTATGTTAGCTATGGCGCCCAGCGCTACCGTCAGCATGCCGATTCTCGAAAAGCCCTGGGCATTAATAAAGCTGTTCATTCCCAGGGATATGAGAACGGCGACATTCCCCATAAGGTATATTGAGGCATAGGCCGACGCGTACGGGTAGGTCTCGTCAGACGCCCCAAAGGCATAGAGTATGCCCCTCATAAAAACCAGACCCATAACCGTAAGAATCGCGGCGAGGACAAGCAGAAGGCAGAAGGAATTCCCCATGATGAGCTCCGCCTTTTCGTCGTTGCCCTTCCCCCGTTCTATCGAGCAGAGCGGGGCGCCGCCCATCCCGCAGAGCCTCGAAAATGCCATAGCGATGGTCGTTATCGGCAGGCACAGGCCGAGCCCTGTGAATGCAAGTGAGCCGGCTCCGGGGATGTGTCCGATATATATACGGTCAACCACATTGTAAAGGACGTTTATAAGCTGCGCCAAGGTTATCGGCACGCTCATACCGAGTATTGCCCTGGCGATGCTTCCCTGCGTAAAATCATTTTTTCTTTCGGACGTAAATACCATCTCCGTCTTTTCTACGCCGTTGGGCAATACCTGGAATCGAAGTCTTTACCTGCACCGCATTTAGCTTATTCCTTTTTCCGCTTTACGCCTTGGGGCTGAAGCATCTCGCTTTTTAGTATACGCTTATCACTTTACAGGTAACGATACATAATTTCTAGATTTCAAATAATATGCTAAAATCCATTTGCCGCACTAATTTCCGTTATGATGTTGTTGGTATCATACTTGTAGCAAATCCAAATCCCGCCGCCATCCGCAACCTCATGGTCGTCATTT
>JBFWIW010000043.1:0-18071 GCA_050253535.1 Oscillospiraceae bacterium | reverse complement strand
TTATATTTTTTTCCACTTTACACCCTGAGGCGTGTCGGAGATGACTATGCCCATTGCGGTAAGCTGGTCGCGGATGCTGTCGGCTTTCGCCCAGTTTTTTTCTTTTCTCGCGGCCTGACGGGCTTCTATGAGGGCTTCCACCTCTTTTGCCAAGCCGGTGTCGCTCTCTGTCTTGTCGTATATGATGCCGAGGACGCCCGCAAGCTCGTCGAAAATGGCAAGACATACTTTGGCAAGCGCTTTTGTAGGACTTTTATCGCCGGCGACGGCCGCGTTTATTTCGCGCGCCATCTCGAAAATGACGGAAATGGCGTCCGCCGTGTTGAAGTCGTCATCCATTGCGTCGATGAATCTCTCGCGATATTTGTCCAGCCCCGCAGCAAAGGCATTTTCATCCTCTCTCATATCCCCATCTGCGCCGCTGTCCGCGAGGAAGACAAGGTTTTCGCGCGCGGTTTTAAGCCGCACCAGCGCATTTTGCGCCTGAATGAGTATGTCGCCCGAGTAGTTGAGTGGGCTCCTGTAGTGGCTCATGAGCATGAACATGCGTATGGTCTCATAGCCATAAGCCTCCGCCGCCTCGCGGACAGTGAAAAAGTTACCGAGAGACTTGGACATTTTTCTGTTGTCTACACTGATGAAGCCATTGTGCAGCCAGTAATCCACAAATTTGCAGCCGTTCGCCGCCTCGGACTGGGCAATCTCATTCTCGTGATGTGGGAAGGCTAGGTCTGCCCCGCCGCAGTGGATGTCGATGGTCTTTCCAAGATAGCGGTTAGACATTGCGCTGCACTCGATATGCCAGCCGGGGCGCCCTTTTCCCCACGGGGAGTCCCAATAGGGCTCGCCGGCCTTTGCCGCCTTCCAGAGGGCAAAGTCCATCGGATTCTCCTTTATATCGGCGACGTCTATGCGCGCGCCGGCCTGCAGATCCTCAATCGGCTGATGGGAGAGCTTGCCGTAGCCCTCAAATTTCATCGTGCGGTAATAGACGTCTCCGCCGGCCTCGTAAGCGTATCCCTTTTCGATCAGCGTCTTAACAATATCTATAATCTGCTTTATGTTCTCCGTCGCCTTCGGGTGCACCGTCGCCTCGCGCACGCCGAGTCCGCGCGCATCTGTGAAGTACTCCTCTATATATTTTTTCGCGACCTCCTCGGAGGATATGCCCTCCTCGTTTGCCCGATTTATTATCTTGTCGTCGACATCCGTAAAATTCTGAACGAACGTCACGTCATAGCCACGGTACTCGAAATACCGGCGGAGCACGTCAAACATGATTATGGGGCGGGCGTTCCCGACGTGGATATAGTTATATACGGTGGGACCGCAGGCGTACATTCTGACCTTGCCGGATTCTATCGGGACAAAATCCTCTTTTTGCATGGAAAGCGTATTGAAAAGCTTCATTCTATCTCCTCCGAAGGTAATATTTTATTCATCATTTTTTCCAGAAGTTCTACCTGCTGCCGCAATGCGGACAGTTCGATGGCCACTGGGTCTGTTATATTCACCTGATCGACCTCCGACACGAAGTTCACTTTCTCACCGGCAATTCGGACAACGCGCGCCGGAACGCCGACGGCCGTTGAATCCGGCGGCACCTCTTTGAGCACAACCGCGTTCGAGGCGATACGAGAGTTGTCGCCGACCTTAAATGGGCCCAGCACTTTGGCCCCTGAACCGACCATGACATTATTTCCTATCGTCGGGTGGCGCTTCCCCTTATCCTTTCCGGTTCCTCCGAGCGTCACGCCCTGATACAGGAGCACGTCGTCCCCGATCTCGGCCGTCTCGCCGATGACGATGCCCATGCCGTGGTCGATAACCATCCTCCTGCCTATCTTCGCGCCGGGGTGTATCTCGACGCCCGTGCAAAAGCGCGACCACTGGGAAACACATCGGGCCGAAAAGCACAGCTTATGCACAAAAAGCCAGTGCGCTATCCTGTGATTGATTATTGCATGAACGCCGGAGTAGACAAGAAATATTTCCAGCCTCGAGCGCGCGGCCGGGTCCCGCGCCTTGTACGCGTCCAGCGTCTCCAAAAGATTTTTAAACACGATCTTGCTCCTTAAATTTGTATTATATCAAAAATTATATAAAAAGGTACATTTTTTTGTCTGTACAGCAAAAAAGCGCCTCTGTGCCCTTGGCACAAGAGGCGTTTTAACGCGGTTCCACTCTCGTTTATCACTCACGCCCGCAATACGGGCATAGCCTTAACGCGGCCGGACGAAGACCGATTTCCCAGTCTCCCGCTCCCAGGCGCACTTCCCGAAAATCCGTACCTCCCCCGCTTCCAGCCGATGGCGGGGGCTCTCTGACGTACAGATATTCCAGTACTCTTCCCGTTCACTGCGGTACTTTTATTCTGCTACGGTGCAATATTATCATACGGTCAAATAAGTGTCAAGATACGGTTCTATATACCGGTTTTCAGCACTTTTCCGTTCTTTATAAAGTATTCAGCGCCCGACCATACGGTTGTCGCTACCATTATGGTGATACAGATATCGTTCAGCGTCAAAAATCCGGGTCTGAAAGAAAAATTATAGACCGGCAGCAGCATAATGCAGATGGCGACAATTGACGACGCGGTCTTTATCTTGCCGGACCACGCAGCGGCAATGACCGTTCCGTTTGACACGGCGATGAGTCGAAGACCCGTCACGGCAAATTCGCGCGCTATTATTATCATTGCTGCCCACGACGGCATCTGCCCCCACTCGACAAAAACCAGTATCGCAGCCGTAACCAAAAGTTTGTCGGCCAAGGGGTCCATGAATTTTCCAAAATCCGTTGTCTGGTTATAGTGCCGTGCGATATAGCCGTCGATAAAGTCCGTCAAACTCGCTATGATGAATATTATAAGAGCCGCATACCGTGATCCTGTAAAATTCAGAAGGGCCACTACCAGAAATACCGGTACGAGTATCATCCTCAATATTGTTATCTTATTCGCCGCATTCATATTACTTGCCTCCGGTTTGCCCGTAATCTGCATTTTTAATCTTCCGCTGTGAAGTACAGCCTAACCTATTTATTCTCTCATTGCCGGAACGGCAGGGGCCAGCCGTTTCAGCCGACAGCCGCTCCTGTCATATCTCCGTCCGTCTCGCCGGTCAGTTTCACCAAGAAGAACTCTCCTTCCGCTCCATCGGCCCCGGTAAACAGAACGCGCCCGTCTATATCGGGCGATTCGGCAAAGCTGCGGCCGTACAGGCAGCCGCTCTCCGCATCATATCCTTCACATAGCACCCTCTCGGTCTTTCCAATGCGGCCCAGGTTAAAGGCATCCATGACCTCCCCCTGTATCCGCATAACGAGCTCGGCCCGGTATGCCGAAATGTCCTCGCCGACGCGCGCCATAGACGCTGCCGGCGTACCCTCCTCCGGAGAATATGAAAAAACTCCCGCGCGCTCGATTTTTGCCCAGCGCAGAAACTCACAGAGTTCCTCGAATTCTTTTTCTCCCTCCCCGGGAAGACCCGTAATTATGCTCGTGCGCAAAACGACATTTGGTATCTCGCGACGGAGCCTTGTGAAAAGTGCCCGTATCTCCTCTCCGGTTCCACGCCGGTTCATAAGTTTTAAAATATTGTCATTTATATGCTGTATCGGAATATCCAGATACTTTAATATCTTGTCCTCACGCGCTATGACACCTATCAGTTTATCGTCAATCTCATCGGGATACAGATAGTGCAGTCGTATCCATTCGAAGCCGTCAATAGCACATAGCTTTTCCAAAAGCTCCGCGAGACTCCTTTTGCCGTAAAGGTCCGTTCCGTAACGCGTTATATCCTGCGCGACAACGATAAGCTCCTTTATTCCGCTCTCCGCCATGGCCTTCGCCTCGGATATAATATTCTCCATCGGGCGGCTGCGGTATTTTCCCCTGAGGCTCGGAATGACGCAGTAGCTGCAGCGGTTATCGCAGCCCTCCGCAATCTTTATATAAGCCCAGGCCGAGCCTGTCGTTATTATCCTGCCCGTCTCGTCAACCGGCGCGTCTATATCGCCGAAAACGGAGACCTTTTTATCTGAGGCGAGTGTTTTTTTCAGGATATCCACTATCTCTGAGTAGCTGCCGACGCCGACAACGGCATCTATCTCCGGCATTTCGGAGAGGAGCTGTTCTCTATATCGCTCTGAGAGACAGCCCGCGACTATAATTTTGCCTAAAAGCCTGCTGTTTTTCAGCTCGCCGAGCGAAAGAATGTTTTCGATAGCCTCCATCTTCGCGCTGTCTATGAAGCCGCAGGTATTGACGATAGCGGCGTCCGCCCCCTCCGGGCCCGGCACTATTTCAAACCCCGCCTCATCCAGAAGGCATAGCATCTGTTCGCTGTTTACCAGATTTTTCGCACACCCCAGCGAAATGATTGAGACTTTAACTGACATCGCCACATTCTCCGATACCATTTTCGTATCGCTCCAGTGCCGCTTTGACTTCTTCCCATGTGAAGCCGCGCCTGAGGAGGGAGTCCGAAAGTTTTTTTATTTCTTTTCTGTCTGGCGTCTTTCCGCGCAGTTTTAAGCCGACCAGCTTGTCGATGGCGTCCGTTATATCCGGCATTTCGGAGAGGGCCTCGTCCCAGTATTCCTTCGGTACCTTTCGGCGGAAGAGTTCATTTTTCACGCGGCCGACACCATAATTCATACCAGAATAGTGCCGGACAACCATTCCGGCATACTCCCTGTCATTTAAGGCCCCTATTTTCTCAAGCCTGTTCGCCGCCTCTTCGGCATTCGCCTCAGTCTCACCCTTTTCACGGAGCTTATCCAGAAGCTCCCCGCGGGAAAGGGCCCGTGAGCCCGAGACGCGCAGGGCCCGCGCCATGGCACCGGCCCTGCCTGCTGCGGCCAAAAGCGCCGACGTCTCGTCCTCCGTCAGGTCACGTCCCTTATACAGAGAAAAATCTGCTATTATAGCGGTATTCACCTTTATCTCAGTACCATCCTGAAGGGTGAGATACCAACGGTCCGGCATCTTTTGGGACTGCGTGAGTTTCTCGACCTCCATCAGTCCGAAAAATCTTCCGCAGAGACATCCACGGCGCGGCCCGCGGCCTTTGCTGCGACCTTTGCCTGCGGCGTCATAAGCTTACCAGCGTTCTTCCTTATTTTCTCCTCTAATTCTGCAGCCACATCAGGATTGTCCTTTAGATACTGTTTGACATTATCGCGGCCCTGAATCCTGGTCTCGCCGATGGTGTACCACGCGCCGCCTTTTTCGATGAGCTCAAGCTTTGTTGCGAGGTCTACTATCTCGCCGGTCTTGGATATTCCCTCGCCGTACATAATGTCGAATTCAGCCTCCTTGAATGGGGGCGCGACCTTGTTCTTGACTATCTTCGCCCTCGTTCGGTTGCCTATCATCTCGGTACCGTTTTTGAGGGTCTCGATGCGGCGAACGTCTATCCTGACGCTCGCGAAATATTTGAGCGCGCGTCCGCCCGGCGTCGTCTCCGGGTTCCCGTACATCACGCCGATCTTTTCCCGCAGCTGGTTTATAAAAATTACGACGCAGTTAGTCTTCGATATAGCCCCCGCGAGTTTCCGCAGTGCCTGCGACATAAGGCGCGCTACGACGCCGACTGAGGAGTCGCCCATCTCGCCCTCGATTTCGCTTCTTGGGACGAGCGCCGCTACGGAGTCTATCACAACAGCATCGACAGCACCGGAGCGGACGAGTGTCTCAGTTATGGCGAGAGCATCCTCACCGGTATCCGGCTGGGAGATCAAAAGACTGTCGATATCAACGCCGACAGCCCGCGCGTAAGCTGGCTCCAGTGCGTGCTCCGCGTCTACGAAAGCCACCTCGCCGCCAAGCGCCTGGGCCGAAGCGATGATGTGCAGGGCAAGCGTCGTCTTACCGGAGGACTCCGGCCCATATATCTCTATTATCCTTCCCTTCGGTATGCCGCCTATCCCAAGCGCGAGGTCCAGTGATAGCGACCCTGTCGGTATCGTATCCACATTAACGGAGAGATTGTCGCCGAGGCGCATTATCGCTCCCTTGCCGTAATTGCGCTCAATCTGTGAAATTGCCGTTTCCAGCGCTCTCTTCCTATCTTCAGCTCTGGACGGTGATTCTGTGTGTACCCTTTTCTTCTCTGCCATATCCTCGTCCTCCTCAAATTATTCCGCAGACTACCCTGTCGACACCTATGGTGTCTTTCGCTACGGTTATGTCTTTAAATCCGTTTGCAGACATTATGAGCTTTACAGTATCTGCCTGGCCGGCGCCGCATTCAAAAAGGAGCGCTCCACCTTCTTTAAGAATGACCTTCCAACGCGCAGCTATGTTCCTGTAAAACCTAAGTCCGTCATCCCCACCGTCAAGCGCGCGCCGCGGCTCGTAGTCCTTCACCGAATGGTCCAGTCTTTTTATCTCCTTAGACGGGATGTACGGCGGGTTGCAGACTATCATGTCAAATCTGCCCAAAAGCATGGGCGGCACCCCAAGCGCATCCGCGTCGATACAGGTGACGCTGCGCGTCAGGCTGTTCCTGATGACGTTTATACGGCTCTGTTTGAGCGCCGCCACCGAGTCATCCAAAAGTATGACCCGGCAGTCCGGGACATTCGCGGCTACGGCTATGCCGAGACACCCGCTCCCTGAGCACAGATCGAGGACCCTTGTCCCCGACTCGCGGGTCTTCAGAATCTCTATGGCCGTATCCGCCAATATCTCCGTGTCGATGCGCGGTATCAGGACATCGGGCGTCACCTCTATCGGCAGGCCGTAGAATTCCCACTCCCCTGTAATATAGGCGACCGGCTCCCCGGAAAGCCGCCTCTTTATAAGTTCTTCGACCTTTTCCTCAAAACCATCGTTCACGTAGAGGACCGAGTCGCGTACAAATTCCTCTTTAGTCTTGCCCGCCGCCTTGGAAACGATTAGTCTGGATTCCAGGTTATAAGCTTCTATCCCCTTGCTCTTCAGCCATTTCCTCGCCTCGAAGTATATTTCGTTATATGTCTTCACGGTATCCACCTTCGCTTCCGTGACTCTTACCACTCATCGGAGCCCTTTTCCTCGGGGATGACGAGCTTCAGCGCCTCAATGGCAACCTCTATCATTGAGTCGTCCGGTTCCTTTGTTGTAAGCCTCTGGAGCGCCTTTCCCGGCGCGGAGATGATGCGGGTAAGCAAATTGTCGTGCCTTCCCGCGAATTTTATAAGCTCGTACGATACCCCGACTACGACGGGCAGAAGCAAAATACGCAGCGCCATTCGAACCCATGCGTTCGACCACTTAACGAGCGAGAAGACCAGTATAGAGACAATCATGACTATGAAGAGGAAGCTTGTTCCGCACCGCGGGTGGAAGCGGGACTGCACCCGCACATTTTCCACAGTCAGCGGAAGGTCCTTTTCATAGCAGAAGATGGTTTTATGCTCCGCGCCGTGATACTGCCAGACACGCTTTATGTCCTTAATCTGCGAGCATCCCCAGATATAACCAATAAAGATTACTATACGCAGGGCCCCCTCTGTCAGACTGCGCGCCGCTGAGCTATACACCACCCCGCTAAAAAGTTCTGCAAGAAGCGTTGGCAGCAGCATAAAGAGTCCGACGGCGAGGATAATGCCGAGAAACACGGCAAAGCCTACTATGAGCTTGTCCGCAGTCTCATTTTTAAAATGACTTTCTATCCACTTGTCAAGCCTGGACGGCTCTGTCTGCTCATCCTCTGGTATCAGCGAGGCGGAGTATGTGAGCGCTTTCACGCCGGATGCCATACTGGAAATAAAGTTTACACTCCCGCGGATCAGCGGCCAGCCCAATATCGGGTACCTGTCCTTTATCGACTTTAAATCCTCTGTTTTCGTCTCAAGGCCATCCGCCGTGCGGCATACGACAGCCTGCTTTTTGGGCCCTCTCATCATAATGCCCTCTATGAGCGCCTGTCCGCCGATTGAAGTGCGGAAAGTGCAGTTCTCTTTTTTCTTTGCCATAGAATCCCCTTTTTTTATTCTGCCCGTATTGGGAGCCGTACCTCGACAAGAAGGCCGCCGCCCTCTGCGTTGGAGAGCTTCAGCGTACCCTCATGGTATTTTATTATTTCATCACAGACAGCAAGGCCGATACCACTGCCCCGCTCCTTTGAGCTCCCCTTATAAAACTTCATTTTTACGTTTTCAAGCTCGTCCTCGGGAATTCCCGGGCCGAAATCGCGTATCTTTACAGATACATATCGCTCGTTTGCGCTTATGGAGACGACGATGCGTTTGCCGTCACGGGCGTATTTGGCCGCATTGTCGAGTATGTTGAGGAAAACCTGCCGCAGTCTCGCGAGGTCTCCGTTTATGAGCGGCAGCTCGTCCTCATACGGTTCGTATTCAAGCTGAATCTCGTCCTGCTTTAAGAGCTCCCGGTAGGTGAATATCGACTCCTCAAGCTCTGAGCCGACGTCCATGACCTCCATATTCAGGGTAAAGCGCCCATCCTGCATGCGTGTGAAGTCCAAAAGTTCCTCCACCATTTTTGTGAGGCGGCGCGCCTCCTTGAGTATAATGGCCATACCCTTCTTCGCCTCTGTGTCGAGGCTCTCGTCGTATATCAGCGTCTCTCCCCAGCCGGTTATTGCCGTGAGCGGCGTCCGCAGTTCGTGAGAGACGGAAGATATAAACTCTGTCTGAGTCTTCTCCGACTGGCTAATCTTCATGGACATCTCGTTTATGGCGTCCACCATATCGCCGGTCTCGTCCCTGTATTTTTTTCCTATCTGTATACCGTAGCTGCCGTCCGCTATCCGCCGCGCCGTGAGCGTTATTTCATTCATAGGTTCGACGACGGAACGGATAAAAAACATGTTCATAAGAACGACGAGAGCGAGTGCCGCGAATCCCACACCGACGGATACCAGGATATTCATCATAATCTCTTTGTCGACGAGCTTCATACTGGTCACGTAGCGCATAACGCCGATTACCTGTCCGTCCGCGTATATCATGGGTGCGGAAACTGCCATGATACGCTCGTGCGTGCCCGAGTTCCTGCCCACCCATGAGGATATCGAACCCGTTTTGAGTGACTCCTCTATATCCGGCGTCCCGGGCGCAATGCCTGATGTTATTCCATAGGACGATATCTGTACCCTGCCCTCGGTGCTCACGAACTGCAGCTCCAGCGTGTTTATATCGACGAAGCTCTCAGTATACCTGTATGCGCTGTCGTAATACTCGGCGTAGGTCTTTGTGATATAGTTCGCGAAAAAATCAGTCGCGGTCTGCGCCTTAGTCTCAAGTCCTGTGCGGGCACTGGAATAATAATACCCTGCTATTGATAACGAAAATGCGGTTATGGCAACTACTACGATAACCAATATCACAAGGACGCTGTTAAACATCCATCTGCGTTTTATCCCGCGAACCATTTTAAATTTGATCTTTCGCTTCAAGCGTCCTCACCTCCTTCATCGCCGTGGCCGCCTCAGAATCGTCTCAAAGTCCCCATTTGTAGCCGTAACCCCAAACCGTGGTTATATAGGTTGGATTTGTGGAGTCGTCCTCTATCTTTATACGGAGCCTTCTGATGTTTACGTCGACTATTTTGAGTTCGCCGAAGTAATCCCTGCCCCAGACCGTATTCAGTATATCCTCTCTTGAGAGCGCCTTGCCGGGATTCTCCATAAACATCTTGATTATAGCGTACTCGACCTGCGTCAGCCTGACTCTCACACCACTTTTCTCCAGAGTTCTGTTGCGCATGTTAAGGCGGAAAGACCCCTGGACTATCTCGGATGACGGCACTTCCTCGTCGCCGCCCACGCGGCGGTATAGGGCGTCTATCCTCGCCGTGAGCTCCGACGGCGAAAACGGCTTTGTCACATAGTCGTCCGCTCCCGTCATGAGTCCCGTGACCTTGTCCATCTCCTGGGTACGCGCCGTGAGCATAATTATTCCTATTCTTGGATCTGAGGCCCGTATCTTACGGCAGACCTCGAACCCGTCGATATCCGGCAGCATAATGTCAAGAAGCGCCACCTTGATGTCCGGGTTTTTACCAAGCTGTTCCAGCGCCTCTGCGCCGGTACCGGCCTCAACCGGCACGTATCCGGAACGCTTGAGATTTATAACGACAAAGCTGCGTATGCTGGCCTCGTCTTCAAGCACCAAAACCTTTTTCATTTCGACCTCCTGCCTTTATTTAAGTCTCTCCGGTTATCCACTCGGAGCGGATGATACTGAAATTCTGCTTTATGGTCTCTTTGTCCGCAGTCAGCGGAAAATCATTAGAGTCAATCAGGAGCTTTGCCGCGTACACCGTTTCATCTTCCTGCGCGAGGATAAATCTGCCAGAAACCTTTGCCTGCTCCTCCCTGTTTGCCCCGGACAGGGTATATATAACGAGGAAATCCTGCGGCGCCGAACTGCTTTCCCCAAAAACCGAAAACACGACCGCGCGCGCGCCTGATACAGTGTCTTCACGGCGGACCGCGATATTCCCCCTCCAGCCATCCGGCAAAATGAGATACCATCCGTCTGAATAGTTGTGATATGTTGTGAGTACCGGTTCGGAAACGCCGTAGGCGTTATAAACATACCAGTCTATCGCCCAGTAGCTCGTTGTCTCCGACTGGGAAGGCAGGAGCTGCGGGTACGGCACCTCAAGTGTGCCGTCCGCGTTCACGTCTGTGCAGTAAACGTTATAAGTCCTTATCGTGTCCTCGCTGACCCCGCTCTTCACATCCGCGGTTATGTTCCTTATGTTGTTATTTATACAGGTAAAAATATCCGTTACAAGGCTGGATCCGTTTATGACGCTCTCCACGAAGAGGGCCGGCACCTTCGCGCGCACATACCCCGTTCGCACTCTCATCACGGACTCAACTCCAGACGTAAGGCGAGCCGATGTGCTCGCCACCTCGCCGTCGGAGGTTAGGGAGAACAACTCAACCTCACCAGACAGGTCTGATGTGGACAGATTGGTCACAAGCAGATCGGAACATTCGTCGCGGTTAAGGTCATAGACGTTATATCCGGTGTAATTTGTACTTAGTAGCGTTGTAATCTGGAAATCCCGCGCGGAATAAAGCGACAGCATACCGATACCCGCGCTTATCTGCCAGCCAACAATAATCTCTTTCTGCCCGTCGCCGTTCATATCCGTGTAGTATACGCTGTCGATATTCGCACCTTCGCCCTCGATACGCGCCGCCTCGGCATAGGCACCGTTGATATTTCGGAAAATAATTATCTTGAGAGGTTTTTCGTCCCCCTGCACGCTGAAGAACGCCAGCGCTTCCTTCATTCCGTCACCGTCAACATCCTCAAGCTGGACAGACTGCCTGTTCATTCCTGAGGTCGGCGCGGAGAACTCCGCTCCAGCGCTCTGTACGGCGTCAAGCTGCTCCTGAAGCTGGAGATATCCTTCCGAGAGCTGCGGCAGGCTGTAGAGCTCTTCCGCCGATTTAGTAAAACAACCTGAGAGGAGTAGCATAAGCGAAAGCGGCACCAAAGCTGCTAAAATTCGTTTGATTTTCAAGTTTTCGCTCACTCCCTCCGGGCATTCTTATCACTGCGCACATTTATGCTAGTGTAACTATGATATTCTACCACATACGCTTGTCTTTTGGTAGTGTTTTATTTCCGAAATTGTGTTATCATTAATTGTAGTAAGCTTGAATATATCCAAACTTATTTAAACTCAGTGCGTTTTGCTCACCCTTGCGGCGGGCCGCAAAACATGCACATTTAACCATATCTTCTTATGGTTTTATTGTGCATTAAGCGAAGCGAAAGGAATGGTCACAATTATGAGACTTTTCTGGTCACCGAGGGAACACGAAAACAGCGCCGTGCTCGTGCGCGCGCTTTTGCGGCGCGCCGTCTTCGAAATGTACGGTATATCGCTGCCCAATATTGAAAAGACCGCGTTGGGAAAACCCTTTTTCCCAACGCGACCCGATATCCATTTTTCACTCAGCCACGCAAAGACATGCGTTCTCTGCGCCGTTGGTGCGTCCCCCGTAGGCGCCGACGTCGAGACTGTACGCCCACTGCGTTCCGGTGTTGCTGAAAAGCTTTGCTCTCCGGAGGAACTTGAGGATTTCGGTTTCTTTGAACTCTGGGTAATGAGGGAAAGCTATTACAAGCTCTTTGGGGGCTCGGGAATAAATTTTCGCGACATACGTTTCAGGCGCGTGAACGAAGGCATACTGGCACCGGACAAAAACGTATACGTCCGGCTCTTTGATACCGCTGCCTGCTGTACGGCGGCCGTATGCTCAATTGGCCTGATACCGGAAGACATTGAGGTCACGGCGGTCAAAAATCTGCTGTGACCTCTTGAAATTATGTCTCCCTTGTTATATAATCTGCTAGCACCCATGCCGGTGTGATGGAATTGGCAGACGTGCTGGACTCAAAATCCAGTGGTAGCGATACCGTACCGGTTCGACCCCGGTCACCGGCACCAAACCAACAAAATCCGAACCTTGCCGCAATCGGGGGTGGGTTCGGATTTTGTTGTATATTTTAGGACCTACAAAAGAATAGGGGCGGCGGTATCTTTTACTGAGATACCGCCGCCTTCGCTTTACGACCCTTATCTTTTACCTGCTTTTTCCGGTTTGCGCTATATCTTTCATTCCTCGAACTCTCTTTGCCATTCTTCTATCACGCCCGTGAGCTAATGATGAAAATTCTGGCGGATATGCCCCAATATAAATATGAAAAAAGCTAAATATGATTACACCTAAAATAGGCCGCAGTTTGTTTGGAACTGCGGCCTATTGCAATATTATATATCGACATATTTTTGTATAACATTAGCTTTAATTGCATGTCAAGCTTAAGAAAGACGGCTCAAAAAACGGGTATCCGATATATTTAATTAGAAAATGCCTGGGGTCTTCCAGTAATTGGCGATCAATTCGCCGTCAATTTTAACGTCATTTTTTGAAACAGACGCGGTTAGTCCGAAGAAACATGTGTCAACACTATTACTCACTCATTGTAACTACGACACAAGATGTAATAAAGCTTGACGGGTTTCTGTGCTTTATCTCGCAAATATGATAGTAGCAACTTAGCCAAAAAATTGAAAATAGCGCGACTGGATGCCGTACGCTAAATCAAAATATATAGTAACAGGAGTGTATAACACAATGCCAAGACGAGGAGAAAACATTTATAAACGTAAGGACGGACGATGGGAAGGGCGCATACAAAAGCCAGACGGGAATTACCGGTCTGTTTATGCCAGATCTTATAAAGAAGTTAAAGAGAGGAAAAAAAATTATCAGGAACATATAAAGCCCAGTGAAGCAAAAGCATCCGGTCAACCTAAAAGCCCGGCCGAGTCATTTGAATTTTGGTTAAAAAGTATTGTTTTGGATCAGGTAAAGCCGACCACTTATGAAAATTATTACTGCTGTATGCAAAATTATGTGATCCCCTTTTTCAGAAAAACGGGAAATGATCAGATTACGGAGCTATCAGTTGCGCAGTTTGTGAAATCAATCAAAAGCAACAATTCGCTCGCCGAATCCTACAAAAGGAAAATTCTTGTGATTTTTAAGACGGCGTTGAGAGAAATCCTGAAAGGCTCGGCAGATTACTCGCCAATTTTGGAAACCATCAAGCTACCTAAAACAGAAAATGTGCCAGTACAGGTATTTTCCATTAAAGAACAACGGCTAATTGAAAATGCGGCTCTGCATTCAGATAACATGAAAGCACATGGAATTGTCCTGTGCTTTTACACTGGTATACGGCTTGGCGAGCTCTGCGCTCTTAAATGGAGTGACATTGATTTTGAAGCCGGAACCATGTCCATTGCCAGGACGGTATCCCGCACGAAGAATTTTGCGCTGGGTAGGAATAAAACCGCGCTTCTTGTCGGCACACCGAAAAGTAATAAATCGGTCAGAAAAATTCCCCTTCCAGAATTTATGTTAAAGCATTCCGTGGCGTTTAAAACGTACAATGCGAATGAAAATTGTTATGTACTTTCCGGGACTGATACTCCTATTGATCCTCGAATTTATCAAAAATTGTTTAAAAAAATATTGGCAAACGCCGGAGTAAAAGACCGCAAATTTCACGCAATCAGGCATACCTTTGCCACGCGGGCTCTGGAGCTTGGGGTCGATATCAAGACGCTTAGCGAGATATTGGGACATTCAAATGTCTCCATTACCCTTAATATCTATGCACACTCCCTCATGGAACAGAAAAAAATAGCAATAGAAAAGCTTAATGAAATGCATATTACGCAGATGGAATCCGCGTGAATTCGCCGTCATCACTTCCGTCATTTCTGTTTAAAATGCCAGCGAATCCAAAGCTTTTCCGACAGTTAAACGCAGTTCCAAACAAACTGCGGCTTGTAAAGCTAAGCCAGTTTTATTTAGTTTTCTCATTTTGATGTTGATTATTCGTGATTTATTTAAAAATAGAGCGGCAGAAAATATCCAGAGTCACGTCTTATTGACTGCCACGCAATTGAGCCTATCTTGGACTTAAGCTGTCATCAATATATAGAAGTATTTTATAGGGAGTGAGATAATGGCTGATTTATTAAAAAACACCGCCAGCAGTAATGATGACGACATGAAAGGCAGGTTCCTGACATTCCTGATCGATGAAGAGATGTTTGGAATTGAACTAAGTAGTGTCATGGAAATCGTTGGCATCCAGCCCGTCACAAGAATGCCGGAAATGCTGGATTATATCAAAGGCATCATCAATTTGAGAGGAAGAATCATTCCTGTCATGGACGTCAGACTCCGCTTCAAAAAGTCGGAAAAGGATTACAATGACAGGACATGTATCATTGTAATCGACTACGGCGGCATATCGATCGGGCTGATTGTGGACAGTGTTTCCGAGGTTCTGACAATTCCCGATGAGGATATCGCGAAAAAACCGGAAATAAGCTCCAAAGGCAGCCGTGGGTATGTGAATAGAATCGGGAAAATCAGCGAGAAGGTCGTTCTGCTGATCGACTGCGAAAAGCTGTTGAATGAGGAAGAACTCAACATTGTTTCAGCAAATCTTTAATTTAAAGGCCGTGGCCAAAACTTGTAGAATTATACGCAGCAAAACTTATTACTGTGATGCCAAAACGAAAGGACATGATAGCATGAAAAAAATATTCGAAAACCTGAAAATATCCAAAAAGCTCACCGTCGGCTTTGCAATTATTTGCCTGATTGCAGTTATTATCGGAACAGTCGGGGCTGTCAATATTTTCAGAATAAAAGACGCGGATGTCAATCTTTATCAGGACTATACGAAGGGACTGCAAGATGCAGGCAATGCTGCCGTCGATTTTCAACAACTCAGGTATGATATTTACAAGCTCCGCAAATCAGAGGGAAGTTCACAAAGCAATATTGAATCCGCGATATCGGCAGTAGCAACATCAAAGGCGTCATTCGAAGAGCATATATCGGAATGCGACGCATCGCTTAGCAGCGGTGAATTCAGCGGTCAATATGAAAGCATTAAAAATGAGTGGTCGCAGTACTTAGTCCTGCTGAATGAAGACCTTGACGCCGCAAAGGAAAATAATTTTGACACACTGACGAAAAACTCAGCCGATTTGGGCAATGAGGGAATCGCTATACGGGATGACTTTACCGCACTGTTCTATGGTCTTTCACAAAGCGCTTCGGATAAGTCAGCCAGCAACGTAAAGCTGGCATACTCTGCGGTGCTTTTGATGGTGGTTATTGTTCTGGCCGGCATCATCATTTCCATCCTTTTAAGCAGATACATATCCGGTATGATAAGCAAACCCATGCAAAAATTCGCGGCTTTTGCCGATTTGCTTGCAGTTGGGGATATTGATGTGAGCAAAGTTACTGAGGAAAAGGACAGGCTCCTGGCATTAAGGAAGGACGAGGTAGGTTCACTCGCAAGTTCATTTGACAAAGTGATGGCAAGCACCGCCGAACAGGCACTAAAGATGCGAGCAATCGCAGACGGGGACTTGACAACCGTGGTAACGGTCAGGTCAGAATTTGACGTTCTTGGAAAAGCGCTGTCCGAGCTGGTGGAGAAATTCCATGTTCTCGCTGTATCCATCGTATTGTCAGCCGATCAGGTGAATTCCGGCGCGAAACAGGTGGCAGATTCCAGTACGTCGCTTTCTCAGGGGGCAACCGAACAGGCCAGCTCCGTTGAGGAACTGACGGCATCTTTGGAAGAAATCACTTCCCAGACAACTCTGAACGCGCAGAACGCGCAAACGACCGATGAGCTTGCAAAGAATATCAAAAAGGACGCGGAAACAGGTAATGTTCAAATGACGGAGATGCTCCGCGCAATGGACAATATTAACGCTTCTTCAGACAGTATCAGCAAAATTATAAAAGTGATCGAGGACATCGCCTTCCAGACAAACATTCTCGCACTAAACGCGGCGGTGGAAGCGGCCAGGGCCGGTCAGTACGGCAAGGGTTTCGCCGTTGTGGCCGAGGAAGTCAAAAATCTCGCGGGTCAGTCCGCCAAAGCAGCCAAGGAAACAACCGATTTAATTGAAAATTCGATTAAATCGGTTGAAGCCGGAACTAAGATCGCAAACGGGACAGCAGGCGCACTCGGCAAAATCGTATCTGGAATCTCAAAAGCATCAGAGCTTATTGATGACATTACCACGGCGTCAAACGAACAGGCGTCGGCGCTGGAGGAGATCAATCAAGGAATCATGCAGATTTCACAGGTCGTACAAAGCAACGCGGCGGCCTCTGAGGAATGCGCAGCGGCGAGTGAGGAGCTCTCGAGTCAGGCAGACAGCCTTAAAGAGAACGTCAGCATATTTAAGCTGAATACGGGTAGCGCATTACTATCTGGGAGCGATTCAAATCCACAAAAATGAGGTCGAGCGATAAATGCTGAATCCAAGTTAAACATCTCTTTATTCAAGACTTCGGAAAATATCAAAAGTTGGCTACTGCTGTAAAAAGTGACTGCCCTTCAAAAAAACATCAGAGGCGGCTAATTGAATAATCGAAAAGTGCAAGATATGGATGGATATCGCTATTGGCGGATATTACGTCAATATCTTGCGCTTCAGCGAATAACTTTATAAGATTATCCGAAATAAAGAAAATGGGAAAAAGATGCAGAGGCGTTTCAAATAGTCAGGCGTTAATTCTTAAATCGTATTGACTACAGGTCTTTTGGAGGTTCAAAAATGCTGGCTCAAAATTTTAAGGGCACAGACATCGATACGATTATCAAAGCTCTTCCGTCAGAACAAGTCGAACATATGGCCCATGTCGGAATACTTGCCGGCATACTGTCAGAAGAACTTTGTAGCTGCGGCCTTTGTTCAGAAAAAGCGGACAAGGATGAAAATAAGTACTTTTGCAAAGCAATCTTCTATCATGATATTGGCAAAGTGAGTGTGCCGTGTGAAATTCTTTCAAAGCCGGGCGGGCTCACAGACGAGGAACTCCACATCATACAGAGGCATACATTGTTTGCAGACAAACTGTTCATACAAATTAGAGATGGTCTTATTTCAGGAATGCCGGTACATCTCATCCCGCTGGCGCATGATTCAGCGGTTTATCACCATGAATGGTGGAATGGTAATGGTTACCCTTATGGTATAAGCCATGAAAACATACCGCTGATTGCAAGAGTCACGTCCATATGCGACGCTTACGATGCCATTACGAACGACAGAATCTACAGAAAAGCACATTCTCATAATTACGCTTGCTGTGAGATCGAGAAAAATGCCGGAATCCAATTTGACCCATCACTGGTAAAAATTTTTCTGGATCATGAAGATGAGTTTTCAAAAAAGTAATACAGACTGCAGACAAAGTATGTTTTATCCTTTTCGCCAGTGGCGAAAAGCTTTTTCAGCGGTGGTGCGCAAGCGTTCGACAAAGCCGAAAAAGGTTTTATCACAATGCTTTGCGCGGCTCCTCAGAGCCGCGGACTATCCCCCGTAGGATATACTATGGAAAAGGGCAAAGACTCCGAGCACTATGCGAGAGCGTGGGCTTTCTCAGAACAAACTGCAGGCATGATCGGCATACGTAAGTCTAGTATCAACCCTATGAAAACGGCCAGTCTGTTCCCTCAGT
>JBFWIW010000042.1:25334-27931 GCA_050253535.1 Oscillospiraceae bacterium | reverse complement strand
GGTACGATATGATCTGGATGGAGAAACTCATAGGCGAGCATTCGGCGGCGCCGGCCCGCGTCATACCGGTCACGGCGCTTTGAACGCCGTATAAAAGAACTAATAGGCAGGCTCTGCCTGTCGCGACCGGAAGCCCCGCTCTTGCGGGGTTTTCTTTTTTTTCGCGTGTATTGTGTACAATTGAAAATGCCATAATTGTGCAAGGTTACAAAAAATAGAACAAAAATAAACAAATATAGACATTAGAGAACAAAAATGTTATACTATGTACATTGAGGTACAATATAGTACCGTCTCCTGTCGAAAGGCGTTTATTTACGGCGGAATTAACTGTCCGTTTTTGTTTCAGCTCGTCCGTCTATGCACATAATAGTACAATGAAGTTCAAAAGTCAACGGTGTAATTGAACATAATTGTCAATTTAGTATTATTTGTAAAATTAACTAAGAATGGAGAGACTTAATTGTGTTTATTGACGGTTATGACAAGATATGCAAGGCGAGGGGATTATCTCCGACCAGCGTTCTGCGTGACCTGGGAATAAGCAAGGGCACATATACAAACTGGAAAACGTCCGGGGCCGATCCGCTTAATCCGACAAAGAAAAAAATAGCCGACTATTTCGGAATTACAATCGACGAGCTTGAATCCGGCAGAGCGGGAAGAGCCGCCGGAGACGCGGAGTCCGACACGGAACTGCTGGAGATATTGGAGTCCGCGAGGCGCGATCCGAACAAGCGGATACTCTTTTCCCTCGGTGCAAAGGCGACGTCAAGTGACGTGAAAAAATATATTGAAATGATCAGGCTAATGTGCGGAGACGAAGATGGAGCAAGTAATTATTAGAGAATTAAATATGCCGGACGGCATAAAAGGATTTGTAAAATTGGATTCCGAGGGGGATTACAATGTATATATAAACGCAAAATATAATATTGAAACTAAAATAAAAGTCTTTGAGCATGAGCTGAGGCATATTGAAAACTGTGATTTCTATAGTGAACTCTGCATAGAGGACGTCGAGGGAATCGGCCCCGCAAAATGACAAAGCTTTATGGGTGATGTTACATGTCTGAAAATTCCTGTTTAAATGAAGATATGATACGGGTGAACAAAAGATTTGAAGTGCCTGATGATTTAACTATTTTCAGATACATGGACTTCAGCAAATTCATGGATCTGTTGGAAAATAAGAAGTTATTTTTTTGTAATTCCAAATATTTCGAAGATGAATATGAGGGGAAAAGACCCGAGGGTTTCTTTAAAGCCCAGCGGGAGGGCGGCGGCGCAGACAAAAATAAGCGTAATTCCGGGGCGGCAGATCCGCATTATGGAATTTATATCAGCTGCTGGAACGCGGATAAGCTGGAATCGTACGCGCTGTGGAAGATTTTCACCACCCCGGGTACCGGGATAGCGATAAAAACCAAAGTCGGCAATTTGAAAAAAGCGCTGAGCAATGACGATATAAAGATATTCAAAACCGAATATATAAAGTCTTTTCACGGAGGAAATGAGAATCTGGAGCTGCCTTTATATTACAGATACAGAGGCGAGGGGTGCTCGCCTTTGAACAGACGTATCGCCGAAGCGTATAAATCGGGATGCTATGAATTTGAAAACGAGGTACGCGCAATTTTCGTTGACGATAAAATACAAAGCGGCAAAAGTTTTGAAGTGGATATAAATACGCTGATTGATGAGATATATATCAGCCCGTATTCCTCGGGATGGTTTGAAAGCCTTATAGAAAAGATCAAAAACAATGCGCAATATCATATTTCGGATAAGCCGATAAAAAAATCAAAAATCCTGTTAAGGAAAAACGGAGGATAATCCGGTTTTCAGGTAAGGAAATAAAAATTTATATTGCAAAATTTGATTTAACGAGCATTCGGCAATGATACGGCTCCATATAAAAAAACCTCAATTTCTTCAGAAATTGAGGTTTTTTTATATCATTATTGCCAAGCATAAGAAAAGTTTATCTTCTGTAAACAGAAGGTTTTTGGCTTAAAAAACGGTCCAAAACAATAATCCACAGATAAGCCCCAAAAACATCCAGTGCCGTCCCGACAAAAAACCAACCTTCCTTGAATAAAATAACGCCTGATTGATATAAAACAAATTGAATGATAAAGAGAACAAGAAAAGCAATTGCCTTCCATATCCAATTTGGATGCTTCCTGTAAACATATATCAATATATTTATTAATACAAATCCGTAAATTATCCAAAACGCGGTATGGTCTTTTGATAATTGACCAAAAAAGTTTACATTAAAAATCTGAATTTTCAATAGTTTCATAGGCAGAATTATCGTATTGCCGGTAATTGCAAAAACGCCTGAATACAGCGCAAAGTAATGAAGAATATATTTTGCGGAACTGACAAAAGCTTTATAATAAAATTTTATCAGGGTAAATAACGGTATAAAGCCGATGAGTGTATATATAGATCTATACCAGAAATGCTCATATATCCCCAATTTTACAAACAGTATATCAATTAAATAATAAACTGCCGCGAATAAAACAGTCCATCCGAATGAGAGATCATAAACAATTGCCAATGCCGATGTCGCCGCGATTGAGGTC
>JBFWIW010000042.1:11649-25234 GCA_050253535.1 Oscillospiraceae bacterium | reverse complement strand
ATGCTCATATATCCCCAATTTTACAAACAGTATATCAATTAAATAATAAACTGCCGCGAATAAAACAGTCCATCCGAATGAGAGATCATAAACAATTGCCAATGCCGATGTCGCCGCGATTGAGGTCTGCGAAAAAATATTGCCTAAAACCAAATCTTGAAATAGGTCGTTAACCATTAATTTAGGATAATAAATGTAGGCGTTCAGTAAAATAATCAGTATCGCTTCCAGCATATAAACAAAGCCTAAAACCGCCAATGCGAAAGCGGCGGTGAATCTGCGGTTTTCAGTTTTTTTCAGCACAAAAATCATCGAAACAATACTTGAAACACCCAGTAAAATATACCAGATTGTATTGCTCCAAAATGAAGTCGGCATATAATCTCCCCTTGACGATTCTCGATAAATACAATAATTTGGAACGCCGCTTTATTTTGTTTCGGTAAAAACTAGTTCCATATTGCTGCGTTTATTTCAGACAAAAAAATAATTTCTGATAATTTATGAAGTCCGGTTAAATCGAAAGGCATTGTATGCGTTTATCTGTTACCTCAATAATTTCGGACTACCAGATTATTGTAACCATTATTATGGTATTGTCTGCATGGAAATGGGGAGATTGGAGGCATTGGCGGTTATACTATCCGACCATGCTGTTTTTTGCGCTTGGCGATATCGCATGCGGATTTGTAACCTATAACTATCCGCTCTGGGAGTTTGAATCACCTCTGTTAAAGACCACCTTGAGCGATCTGCTGATCTCCCTTGTGTTTTTCCCTGCCACTGTTTTATTGTATTTGCCTCACTTCCCGAAAAAAATCAAAAAGCAGGTGCCTTATATACTTTTGTGGGTACTTATATATACGGCGATCGAGCACGTGTCTTATTTATTGGGCTTTTTTTCTTACCATAACGGCTGGAATATCTGGTGGTCGGTATTATTTAATTCAGCCATGTTTCCGATATTGCGGGTGCATCATAAAAAACCGCTTTTGGCGCTGCTTATTTCAATGATCGCCGCATTACTATTATTAGTCTATTTTAAAATACCCATGAGCTCTTTGAAATAACGCTGTCCGTTATCTCATGACGGCTGCCGCTGTTTACAGCGCTGTGCCCTTATCTGCAGAGCAGATAAGGGCACAGCTTATTTTGCCGAACAATATCTGCGGCAAATAAATATCACATTTGTTCTCTTTTGCCGACCCGGTCCAGACGCCACGCGGCAAGCAGGAACATGAGCAGTCCGATTCCTCCGACAATACAGAGCGATATTCCCGCGCTCATATCCGTCTCCATCCGGTAAGCGAGTCCGTAAAAAGACTGCAGGGCATATGTTGCGGGAAAAATGCGCCCGACAAGGCCCAGAAACCGTGGCAGCATGGCGGACGGAAACATAATGCCGCTGAGCAGCAGGGACGGAAGGAAGACAAGCATGGAGAGCATGGTCGCAAAAGACTGCCCGCGCGCGCATACGCCGATAAGCATACCGACGCCGACGCTCGCAAAAAGGAACACGGCAAGAACCGCAAAATACAGTCCGGGCGACGCGGGTGCCTCGGCGTGAAAAACGACCGGCGATACCGCGTATATGACCACGGAGACAATAAACAGATGAATGAAAGCGCTGACGGCGGACACGGCGAGCGTCGATATGCCGGGTATTCCGGCCACCCTGAAGGCGCGTATCGTCCCCGACTCCCTCATTTTTACGATCGGCGCGGGAGCGCCGATGATTGTCCCCATCGACACGGAAAATATCGACATAGAGGCCGCGAGGGTCGTTTTCATCAAAGGCGACGTCGAAGAAAATACCGCGCCCATGACGAAGAAAAATATCAGCGGAGTAAAATAGTAAGTAAGCAATGTCCCCTTGTTGCGCAGGTCCATTTTGAACTGAATCCAAAGGTATCTGACAAAAGCCTTCAACGCTTATCAGCTCCTTCCATAAGCTCGAGGAAGCGCTCCTCCAGCGACGGCCTTTCGACCCTTAAATCCTCCACCGTATCGCCGTTTTCCTGTACGCCGCGCAGTATCTCGTAAACGGAAGCCGCCACATCGCGGCAGCGCCATTCGAGGTAACCGTCCTTTTCTTTCACAAATGACGCGCCGTTTATATCGGTTCCCGGCGCAAGCGAATTCTTTGATGTGCGCAGGCGTATGCGCGTCTCCCCGCTGCCCGCGGCCGTCACCTGTTCGGGCGTCCCGCACACGGCAATTTTTCCGTTTATCATGATGGCTATCCGGTCACAGAGCGCCTCGGCCTCCGCCATGTCGTGCGTCGCCAGAAGAACAGTCACCCCCTGCGAGCGGACCTTGCGGATTTCATCGTGCAGCTGCGCCCGGCTCTGTACGTCGAGGCCGGCCGTCGGCTCATCCAGTATCAGCACTTCGGGGTCGTTCACGAGCGCCAGAACAAGGTGCAGCCGTCTTTTCTGCCCGGTGGACAGCTCGTAATACTGCTTTTTCAGCAGGCTTTCCATTTCAAACTTTTTTATGAGATCCTGCCGCGCTTTTGCCCCGCCGAACGCGCAGACGAGCTGCAGGGCTTCGTCCGTGCGTATATTGTCGGGCAGGGAAGACGACTGCAGCTGAACGCCCAGCTTTTTACGGAGCGCCCTGCCGCCGGCCCTGGGATCGCAGCCGGCGACGCTGAGACTGCCTCCGTCAATTTTCCGTATACCTTCAAGGCATTCGAGCGTTGTCGTTTTTCCCGCGCCGTTTGGCCCCAAAAGCCCGAGCACCTCGCCCTTTCGGACTTCCAGATCGACTTGCCTGACAGCGGTAAACGCACCATAGCGTTTTACCAGCCCTTTTACACTTACAGCCGGTCCGTTCATCATGTTTCGCCTCCAATTCCGTTAGTTTTATAATGCTGTGTGAGTATCTTTTCAAGACAGAAGCGGATGTTAATTTGAGGCGTTTCTCTTTATTATCCGTCTCACACCGCCCGATGCTTTAAGTTTACTACATGACGCAATGCAATTTGCAAGTATTATTAATTTTTTTTCAATGAATTGCTAATCTGTTCCGGACGGGTTTAAAGGCGGTTGGATCAGTCGATAATGATTTCGGGGAAAGCGCAAATGCCGGTTCCCGTTAAAATGTGATTTGCTCCGCAAAATAACAAAGCCGGCAAAAAAACGCGGCGGCGCAATAACAGGCGATAAATCCGGCATACTAAAATGCCGGAAACCTGTTGCAAACAAGTCCGGCGGTATATATAATTGATGCAGTCGATTGGGGGTGCTGTTATGGGGTTCGTTGATAAGAACAGAGACGATTTATCGGGAAACACCTTGCTCGTGAGCGACATGATCTTCACTTGGGACGACGACGAAGAATTGCCGCTCGAAGAGGAAGACCCCGATGAACCGGAAGACGATGGGCTGGAACCGCCCGATTAAGAATAAGACCGGAAAAGCCGGTGGAAAGATATCCCGTCCTTAAATACAATTTGCCTGAAACCCCGAAGCTGTAACGGCTGCGGGGTTTCTTTCCGTTTGACGGGAAGGGGTTGAGCGCATAATAACAGATATCCGGATGAAATACAGACGCTGCAAGGTCGCAATTTCAGAAATCAGATTAAATATTGTAATACTGTCTGCCGGAGAGTATAATCAAACCGACAATAATAGCATGATTATCCGTATTATTGATCGCTGCAAAATGGAGGTGACGGCATGGACGGCGACTCTGGCAGTATACGATGTATCCATATACCGGGTTTATTTGTCATGCCGTTTACGGACATATAGCGGTATGACATACAAACCTTCTGACAAAAATTGAAGAGGGTGATGTTATGATCAGATTTTATAAATCAGTCAATGACGGATTGGCTAGTTTTGAAAGCTATGAAGACGGCACGTGGATTAATATGATTAATCCGACGGAAGAGGAGATCGGTTTAATCTGCAAAAACGCGAATGTGGACCCGGAATTTATCAGGCCCGCTCTGGACGAAGAGGAGCGCTCGCGTATAGAGACCGACAACGGTCAGACCTTAATACTTGTGGATATCCCCATAGTGGAAAATTCGGATGACAAAAGCGTGTTTTCCACCATACCGCTGGGAATCGTAATCACAAAAAACAATATTATTACGGTGTGCTTGAAGGACGCGGCCATTCTGAACGATTTTATAAATAAGCGCATAAAATCATTTTATACGCAATATAAGAGCAGGTTTGTGCTCCAGATCCTTTTCAGGAACGCGACGCTGTATCTGCACTACCTGCGTCAGATAGAGAAGCTCAGCAACAAGGTCGAGAACGACCTGCAGAAATCGATGAAGAATAAAGAGCTGATCCGGCTGCTGCAGCTTTCGAAAAGCCTTGTCTATTTCTCGACATCGCTCAAATCCAACGAGTCCGTTCTGGAAAAGATGTTGAAGCTGGAAGCGATCAAGCGGTTTGAGGAGGATCAGGATCTGCTCGAAGACGTCATAATCGAGAATAAACAGGCTATCGAAATGACGAATATCTACAGCAGCATTTTGAGCGGGACGATGGACGCCTTCGCCTCGGTCATCTCGAACAACCTGAACATCGTCATGAAATCGCTGACGATGGTGACGATATCGCTCGCGATCCCGACAATGATATCGGGTTTTTTCGGCATGAATATCCCGAATATGTGGAACAACGCCCCATGGGCTTTCCCCGTTATAGTGGTCTTATCCGCGCTGGCATCCGTTCTCACGTCGGTTATACTGATTAAGAAAAAGCTTTTTTAGGGAACCGCTGATTAATCCGCTCAGCCGCCGGCAACCGATTTGATCAGCGGCTCCCCAGATAAAAGCGCCTGATTAGTTCGGGTATAAGCGAGCCCAGGTCGTGCAGATTATTAAGCTTGGCAAAAAGGAGCAGCGCTCCGTCAGGAGAATTGATATTATGAAAGATAAGCTATCCAGATTCACACTTCGAATAAGCCAGGTATTGCTTGATAAATTGGGTTATATTGCGGAATTTGAGGGCAGAACAAAGAACAAAGAGCTGGAACAGATGATTAAAAAGCGTATTGAAGAATTTGAACTGAACCATGGCTCAATTCAGCTTAAGAATAAATAAAATAGTAATTAAAATAAGGCCGGAGCAGTTAAACTTAACCGCTCCGGCCTTGTTATGATCGGCAAATTACAAAATCCGGCCCAAAAATTCCTTCGTCCGCTCCTGGAAGGGATTATTGAACAGCTCTTCGGGAGCGCCCTCCTCTATAATATTGCCCTGATCCATATATATGATTCTGTCGGCAACCTCGCGGGCAAAGCCCATCTCATGCGTAACGACTATCATTGTCATGCCCTCGTTCGCGAGTTTTTTCATGACCTCCAGAACGTCTACGACAAGCTCGGGGTCGAGCGCCGAGGTCGGTTCGTCGAACAGCATTATTTTCGGCTGCATGGCGAGAGCCCGCGCGATGGCCACCCTCTGCTTCTGCCCGCCGGATATCATGGCGGGATAGACGTCCGCCTTTTCGAGCATTCCGACTTTTTCGAGCAAAACCGCGCCCTGTCTCCGCGCCTCGTCCCGGGATACGCCTTTTACCTGGGTCAGCCCCTCGATCACGTTATTCATAACGGTCATGTGAGGGAAGAGATTGAAATGCTGAAACACCATGCCCACCTCCTGGCGAATGAGGTGGAGCTTTTTTGTCTTGTGGGTGACGATGTCGCCGTCAATGGATATCGTACCTTTCTGCGCCTTTTCCAGAAAGTTTATGCAGCGCAAAAGGGTGCTTTTACCCGACCCGCTGGCCCCGATGATCACGACGACCTCGCTCGGCGCGACGCGCACGTTGATATCGTTTAATACTTTGTTCTTTCCGTACCATTTGGAAAGACCGTTAACCTCAATCATATTCATAGTATCACACTCCTTAAGTCCTGTGACTGCTGACACTCAGACGCCGTTCGATTGCGCTTGCTATAATAGTCAGGATCGACGTCATGATAAGGTAATAGACGCCCGCCACGGCGAGGAGCTCCATATACCGGTAGTTGGAGGAGCCGATCTGCTTGGCCTTAAGCAGCAGCTCCGGTACCGCAATGGTGCTTGCGAGCGACGAATCCTTCAGCGCGATAATAAACTGATTGCTGAGGGCCGGCACAGCCCGCTTAAAGGCCTGCGGCAGTATAATGCGGCGCATGACCTTCCATTTTGTCATGCCGAGAGATATGCCGGCCTCTCTCTGTCCTCTGTCCACGGACACGATCGCGCCTCTGAATATTTCCGCTATGTATGCGCCGTTGTGGATGCCGAGCGCGATAAAGGCCGCAGGCAGACTGTCTATGAGAAGTATGTTGACAAATCCGTAGTAGATGAGCCACAGCTGAAGCAGCAGCGGAGTTCCCCTGATGATCCAGATATAGGCCTTTGCCGGGATGTTCAGAATAGGATACTTCGATATGCGCAGAAGTGAGAAAAATAAACCGAGGATTATACCGATGAGAATGCCTGCGGCAGTGACTTCGATCGTCATAATCGCGGCGGGTATAAAAATATTAAAATACTTGACGAAATAAAAGGAAAAATCCCATCCGCCCATTTCCGTTTCCCCCTTTTAGAGGCTGTCGGCTTTATCGGCAGCCTTCCAAGAGATATCCAATACCCCTTGGATTTTTTAAAAAGTTAATGAGCCTGAGAACAGGCTCATTATTGTGTCCGTGTAAAATTGTTGCCTGATTATTTGACCGTTATATCCGCGCCGTTCATCCATTTTTCGCTTATTGCGGTCATGGTGCCGTCGTCATGCATAGCCTGCAGAATCTCGTCAATTTTCTCGAGCAGGGTGGTGTCTTCCTTGTTGATCGCTATACCCATTTCCTCAAGACGCAGGATCTCGCCGCACAGGGCAAGGTCTTCTCCGCCTTTTATCTCGTTCATAGCCTGAAGCGCCACAAGCCTGTCGGTGATGACGCCGTCGACCCTGCCGCTTATAAGCTCCATCAGGGTCAGATTGTCATCGTCGTATAACTTGGTGTCCGCGCCCAGAGTATCAGCGTCCTCCACATAGTTGGTGCCTGTTGCCACGGCGACCGGGCACCCGTCCATTTCGGCGGGATCGGTGATGCCGGAATCGCTTCTCACGATAAGCTGCGCGCCGGAATAGTAGTACGGAATGCTGAAATTAACGGTCTGCAGTCTGTCCTGGGTGATCGCCATGCTGCCGAGTATGCCGTCATAGCGCCCGCTGCGGAGCCCCTCGATAAGACCGGACCATTCGCCCGTCACATAGTTGAGCTCAACGCCGAGCCTCGAGGCGATTTCGGCGCCCACGTCTACGTCAAATCCGATCACGTCTCCATTGTCATCAATATAATTAAACGGGGGATAGCCGCCGCTGCCGACAACGGTGAGCTTTCCTGCATCCAAAACGCGCTGCAGACTGTCTACACTGCCGGTGTCGGCTGTCGCCGTACCCGTACCGCTGTCGGACGCGGAAGTCGCCGTACCGCTGTCGGACGCGGAAGTCGCCGTGCCGCTGTCGGACGCGGAAGTTGCCGTGCCGTTATCTGCTGAACATCCTGCGGCTATAAGTACAAGAGATACCACAATTGCAATCAATATACTTGTTTTTTTAAAACTCATTTCATTCTCCTTTTAGTCCATAAATTCACCGTACAAATATGTAATGACAACTCATTATATAATATGGGTTGTCAGATTGTCAAGTAAAAGGGAATTATTGTAAAGGAAATATGTGGCATATAGTTGCTTGGATAAGCTCTTGCATCACGGAAATTTATGATATATGATTATGAATAAATGTTAACAACATGGGGTGCGCTAATGAGAAACTGCGAAAATCCTCCCGTCTATTCCAGAGTCGCTTTTGACCTCGCCACAAAGATAGCGAGAGGCGACATCGGTGAAGGACAAAAAATTTCGGGCCGTTCCCTGACCTCAAGCGAATACAATGTATCCCCGGAAACAGTTCGCCGGGCGTTCCGCCTGCTCGCCGATATGGACATCGTCGACGTGCAGCATAACAGCGGAGCCGTCGTGATTTCAAAAAGCAATGCGGCGGCATATATAAAGCTGTTTGGCGAGCGAAAGGATATGCGGCTGCTGAAAAAGCAGCTGAGGGATCTTGTAGAGGAGCGGAATGGCCTTAATAAAAAAATCATTGAAATAGTCGACCGGATTGTGGATATGAACGAGCGCTTCAGTATGAGCGATCCTCTCCGGAGCTATGAATTTGAGATACCCGACGCCTCGCCGCTCTTGGGAATGACAATAGCGGACTCAATGTTCTGGCAAAATACGGGCGCCACCATTGTCGCAATACGGCGCAATGAAAAAATAATGCTTTCTCCCGGCCCATACGCGGTTTTCATGCCGCGCGACAGCATTATTGTCGCGGGCGAGATAGAAATATCCGACAGAATACTTCAGCTGATAAATCCCCCGAAACCGCAGCAGCCGCATTAATGAGCGGCCGGCGAGATCTGTGCCCACCCGGAAAAATCAGATTAATCGAATAGTCATAATTAAAGGCCGAAGCGTAATGCTCCGGCCTTCCGGCTGTCTGAAAACTTTGCTGAACGGAAGAGGTCTCGCAGCGTATCCGCCCGAACGGCGGAAATGACTTCTCACGACGGCTTCGGCTGAGCAGCCGTTATGTAAGCCCCTTTTAAGACAAAGCCTTCGGCTTTGTCTTAAAGCCGAAGGCTATATGTTGCCTGAAAAAGTAAAGTATAATAGCAGTCCGTTAAATATAATTATTAGAGATACGATTAAAACGCCGATCACGTTTACCCACTTTTTATTGACGAGCTCACCCATGTATTGTTTTTTGCTTGTAATTATCAGCATCGGGATAATGGCCGATGGGAGCGCGAAGCTCAGGCTTACCTGACTCAAAACCAGCGCTTTCATGGGGTTTACGCCTGCCAGAATGACAATGACGCCGGGCAGCATCGTAATAATCCTTCTCAGGTTTAAGGGCAGCTTGAAATCCACAAAACCGTCCATAACGGTCTCCCCGGCCATGGCGCCGACCGTTGATGAGGAAAACCCGGAAGCGAGAAGCGCGATTCCGAACGCTCCGCTCGACAGCGCGCCCAAAAGCGGTTCAAGGGACTTGTGGGCCAGCTCGATTGAGTCGACGACCATTCCCCGGCTGAAAAAAACGGATGCGGAGACCACTACCATCGCGGCGTTCACAATAAAAGCGATGTTCATCGCGATGACGATATCTATCTTTTCCATATGTAAGTGTCTCTTCTTTTTCTCAATCTCTATGTCGTGGTTGCGGCTCTGCACGAGCTGAGAATGCAGGTATATCACATGGGGCATTACGGTAGCGCCCAGCATGCCCACCGCGATCAGCACCGCCTGACCGTTCTGCAGAGAGGGGATCAGGGTATGCAGCGCCACCTGTGTCCAATCAGGCTTTGCCAGAAATAGTTCAATCGTATATGCCGCGCAGATCACGGCAACTAAAATTGTGATGATGATTTCAACCAGTCTCTGTCCGTACTTCTGCAGGTAAGTAATAAAAAAAGTTACTATCGCAGTTAAAATGACCGCATAGGACAGCGGCATGCCAAATAAAAGATAAAAGCCCAATACTCCGCCGAGAAATTCAGCCATGGTCGTCGCCATTGCCGCAATTGTGGCAATAAAGTAAAACAGCCAGTTCAGCCTTTTCGAGAAGACTTCTTTGCACATCTGTGTCAGGTTTCGTCCCGTGGCTATCCCGAGTTTTGCGGACATGATCTGCAGAAAGATCGCGATCAGATTGCTCCAGAGAATGACCCATATGAGGCTGTAATTGAAAATCGATCCTCCGCTTATATTGGTCGCGAAGTTGCCCGGATCTATGTATGCCACACTGACTATAAAGGCAGGCCCCAAAAATTTGAGCAGATATAAAAACTTGTCTTTTATTTTCGGCCGCCTGTTCACACCCGCGCCATTCAAACTTTTATCGCCGACTAACTTAATCGCATTTTTCATTATAGTGGTGTACCCTTTCCCGAATGTTTGCCATAACTAAAATAATTTACCTGATATAAGTTATGAACACCGGACTAATAAGGTTACTTGGGCCTATTTATACGCAATCGGCTGAGCTTTTAATATTTCATCATAATATTGATCAAAAGAGGGTAACATTTTTATGGATAATGATTTTCGGACCTTCAACGAGTTTATGAAAAAAGAAGATAATTCTCTGACGGCGTCTATGGAGGATTACCTCGAAATGATATACAGGCTGTCCATGAACACCGGATTTGTGAGAATACACGAGCTGTCGGGCGCGCTCAGCGTTCAGCCGCCGTCCGCTACCAAGATGGTGCAGAAATTAAGCGAATTCGGATTGCTGAAATACGAAAAATACGGGTATATCATGCTTGAGGATAAGGGCAGAGAGATAGGGGAGACGCTTCTCAAACGCCACAATATCATTGAGGCCCTGCTGAAAATAATCGGTATATCCCCGGATATCATTTTATCGGAGACGGAAAAGGTCGAGCATACATTATGCGAAGAGACGATCAAATGTATCGAAAAGTTTATAAGCTTTATAAGACTTAATCCGGACATGGCGATCAGATACGAAGCGTTTAAAGAAAGCGGCGATGCCGTGATTTTCGATGACGAACTGTGACAATTCGCGGTCGCTCAAGGGGTGGACAAATAATTCTAATAATTATTAGAATTATAGGTTGACAAAACGTTGGAATGAGTATATAATAAGACGGTAATATAAAAACGTGATTTAGGATAGTATTATGATTGTTTCAACTAAAGGAATAGTATCGAATTCCGAAATGATAAAAAACTATAAAGCATGCAGGGAAAAGGCCGAAAGCCTGGGCAAGATTTTTATTCTTAAAAATAATCAGCCTGATGCGGTTTTGTTCTCTGTGGCCGGGTATGAAAAATTTTCGGGTGTTATCGAGTACCTGGAAGATATGGCGGATGAAGATATTTCGGAATTCATCAAATCCCTGCCGAAGGATGGAAAAAGACGTTCCATAAGCCGGCTTAAAGAGGATACTGAAGAAAAATAATGACTCAATTTTTAAGGGTGGAACGCTTATTGAGGGTCCACCCTTAAATAATATTATCAAGCAATCAGATTAAGGAGAACACCACAGTAATGTCGTTTGAAGAACTGAAAATAATTGAGCCTGTATTAAAAGCGCTGAACAGGGAGGGCTACAAAACGCCTACGCCTATTCAGGAAAAGGCGATACCGCCGCTTCTGGAAGGCAGGGACCTTCTGGGATGCGCGCAGACCGGAACCGGAAAGACCGCGGCGTTTGCCATTCCGATTATCCAGCACCTGTATAATGGAAAAACAACCGTAAAAGGACACAGGGCCATTAAAGCGCTGATACTGACGCCCACGAGAGAACTTGCCGCGCAGATCAGGGACAGCTTCGCCGCCTACGGGGCGTTCGCGGGGCTCAGATATACCGTCCTGTTCGGCGGCGTATCGCAGAACCCGCAGGTAAATGCGCTGCGCGCCGGCGTAGATATTCTTATCGCGACGCCGGGCAGGCTCATCGACCTCATGAATCAAAAATTAGTTGACTTTAATAATATAAGCCATTTTGTCCTCGACGAGGCGGACCGTATGCTGGATATGGGCTTTCTGCACGACGTCGAGAGGATCATTGGGGATCTGCCCGAAAAAAGACAGACGATGCTGTTTTCGGCAACCATGCCGGCGGAGATCGAAAAGCTTACGAAAAGGCTGCTCGACAATCCGGTAAAGGTAGAGGTCACGCCGGTTTCGTCCACGGTGGATACCATAAATCAGCAGGTATATTTTGTCAATAAATCGAACAAAACCAAATTGCTGATCCATTTGCTGAAAAATCCGGATATCGTCTCGGCGCTTGTTTTTACCAGAACAAAGCACTACGCGAACAAGCTGACCGACGCACTTCGCGCGCAGGGAGAGACCTGCGATGTGATCCATGCGAACAAGGCGCAGTCCGCCCGTCAGCAGGCGCTCGCGAGATTCAAGTCCGGCGAGTCCCGTATTCTTGTCGCGACGGATATTGTGGCGCGTGGGATCGACATCATCGAATTATCCCATGTGATCAATTTTGACCTCCCGGAGGCGGCGGAGGATTACGTCCACAGAATCGGAAGAACCGGCAGGGCGGGCCTTGGCGGCACGGCAATTTCATTTTGCGAATACCCCAAACTGCTTGCAAATATTGAAAGACTGACCGGAAAAAAGATTGAAGTGATAGAAGATCACCCGTACCCGTTTGTCGCTTCCGCCGAAGCGGCCCGCTCAGAAACCTCGGGAAGAGCGTCTGAAAGAAACAAGAAGAGCTTTTTACGCGGCGGTTTAAGCACCGGAAGAGAAACAGGAAGAAACACACGCAATTCCAGATACACTAATTACAGGCAGAAATAATAATCAGGCCTTTTATAACGCGGCCCGGCGTTAAATTCGGCGAAAAGTGGGCGCGGTGAAGGCCTGAATAATTCGGGGTGTGGAATTTGAACTACAGAATAATAGCCGACAGCTGCTGTGATGCTACGCCGGAGCTCTGCAAAGACCTTGGAATCGAGATTGTTCCGTTAACTTTGACGCTCGAAGGGAAGAGCTATACGGACGACGATGAGCTGGACCTTCCGCAATTCATGGAAGATATGAAAAACTGCACGGGCAGGATCGGGTCGGCATCTCCGTCGCCCGTACTGTTCAAGGAGGCGTTTCAGGGGATACACACGTCTTTCGCGGTTACGCTGTCTAAGAATCTGTCGGGCTCTTTTTTGAGCGCCATGCTCGGGAAAGAGATGGCCGAGGAGGAGGAGGAAGGCGCCGACGTCCACGTATTCGACTCAAAGAGCGCGAGCGCGGGTGAAGTTCTGGTGGCGCTGAAAATCGCCAAAATGATAGGCGCCGGTTTTCAGAAGGAAAAGATCATTTCACATGTCGAGAGTTTTATAAGTGAGATGAAGACATACTTTGTTCTGGAGAACATAGACAATCTCCTGAAAAACGGGAGAATGGGCAAAATTACGGGAAAGATAATCTCCGCGCTGAACATTAAACCCATAATGGGGGCGGATAAAGACGGCAATATTGCGCTGTTCTCACACGCGCGCGGACAGCGGCAGATCATTGAAAAACTGGCCGACACCATAGAAAAAAGCGGCAGAGACGTCGAAGGGGAGAGCATGGTCATCGCGCACTGCAACAATCCCGGACTTGCCGAAAGGCTGATGGAAGCTATAAAAAAGAGATATCGGTTCAGAGAAATATTTATCGTGCCGACAAGGGGTATAAGCACCATATACGCAAATGACAAGGGAATCGTGATGGCGTTTTGAGATATCCCATCGGTGATGTTAATGTTAAAGATAAGGAGAGCTATGGATTTAAAAAACAATAGGATCACTATTAAAGAAATACTTATCTATCCCAGAGGAAAAGCGCTTTTAAACAGGAATTTTCCTATAGTTATGCTTAACCCGTTTTTGCTTAAGTCTGTGAAAAACATGACGCTTGCAAATGTGCTCAAGCTTGCTCAGGGCCCTGAAGCTGATGATCAGAAAGACAAGTTGATCTATGATCTTGAAGCAATATAAATTCATTCAAT
>JBFWIW010000042.1:3467-11549 GCA_050253535.1 Oscillospiraceae bacterium | reverse complement strand
ACAATAAAACCGGATAAATTAAGGCGGAACAGAATTTCCTGTTCCGCCTTTAAACATGCCGGTTTTACCCGTAAAACTGTTCTTCCGCTAAAAAGCAAACATCATTACGTTTAATTTTCCGCCCGGCGGCGTTATCCTCCCAGGCGGGCGACAGCCCGCCGTCTTCGTCTGCCTTGCCGGACAAAAAAATCCCCGCTTTACATTATCATCATCTCAATCGAATAGCGGTATTGAATTCAGTGGATGGCGGGAAGGCCGCCGTTCAGATAGGCTACATTGCGGATGATCTGCACAGTCTTCATGTGATGCGCGCAGGCGAATGCAAAGGATTTTTCCTGATCTCCGGCACGGATCAGCTCCAGCAGCTTTTCGTGATCTCTTGTGGATTCGACGATGTCCACCAGCAGAGGCGTGACAAGCCAAAGTACCTGATTTACCCAAAGGGAGAGATGGTCATACATGGTTATCAGCTGCGAGATGCCGGTCATTTCAATCAGCAGTTTATGGAAGCGGATGTCGAGCTCGACCCATTCGCGTTTATACTGCGTCTGACAGCAGCTCTTCATATTATCCAGAATGGAACGGGCGGTCTTGATGTCTTCCTGACTGAGCTGATTGTATTTTGCCGTCAAATGCCGGCAGGCCATTCCGGAGAGCAGGGAGATAATTTCATAACCGTCCGCCATTTCAGAAAAAGTGATTTCCTTTAAAAAACAGCCCTTGTTCGGCTTTACCTCTACCAATCCGTCCTGCTGGAGCCTTCTGATGGCTTCCCTGACAGGCGTGCGGCTCATGCCCAGCATCTGGGCAATAGTCCCTTCAACAATTTGCTGTCCCGAAGAAATTTTCCTCGTGGAAATCATCTCATGAATAGCATCATAAGCTTCGTCTGTGGCAGACTTACTCATTTAAATTCTCCTTAAAAAATCGAATAAAAGGGGGGAGGGATTGCATGCAATGTTTCATACACCAGAGTATAACATACTTGTCAATAAACTATCAATATTTATATTTTTCAAAGAGCATATTGTAAGCAAGGAATCAATAATTATAAATTATGCAAAGAAAACGGGCGATTTCCATAAATTATTAAAGAAACGTATTGATTTAATACAGATATACGTTTTGGCTAAAAATGTACACGCCATGTTGTGTGAAACGTAGAAAAGGAAAAATAGCTTGACAAAGAAGACTAAAGCCGCTTAAATAATTATATACAATAGTGCATGCGATAATGTATAAACTAAAGCCGGATGAGTTTTAAATTCGGGCATCAATAAAAAAACAGGAGGAGAAGCACCATGGAAAATCTGCAAAATGATCAGGCGTACATAGCCGGTCTGGTGGCAAGAGCGAGGGCGGCGCAGAAGGTGGCGGAGGGATATTCGCAGAGGCGGGTGGACGAGCTGGCGGCGGCGCTGATATATACCCTGTCCCGTCCTGAGCTGGCAAAGAGCATCGCGGAGCAGGCTCTGGAGGAGACGCATATGGGCCGCGTGGATTCCAAAATCAGTAAGCTTACCGGGAAGATGCCGGCGGTTCTGTACGATATTCTGACGACAAAAACGGTGGGTGTTATCGCGCGCATCCCGGAAAAGGGCATCACCAAAATCGCAAAGCCCATGGGCGTCATCGCGGCGCTTATTCCCAGCACCAATCCGGAGGCGACGCCCGTGTTTAAGGGCGTTCTGGGACTCAGGGCGCGCAACGCTGTGATTTTTGCTCCCCATCCGTCCAGCAAGGCGACGACAAACCGCGTTTCGGATATCATGCGCGAGGTTCTGAGGAAAAACGGCGCGCCTGAGGACCTGTTTATCTGTATTGAAAAGCCGTCGAAGAATAAGGCGGCGGAGCTGATGAGACAGTGCGACATCACAATGGCGACCGGCAGCGGCGATATGGTGAAGGCGGCGTACAGCTCCGGCAAGCCCGCTTACGGCGTCGGCGCGGGCAACGCGGTGGTCGTTATCGACGAGACCGCGCAGCTCAAGGAGACCGCCGCGAAAATCGCGCTCAGCAAGACCGGCGACTGGGCGTCCGGCTGCTCGGCGGAGAATTCCATCGTGGTGCAGAGCGGCATCTATGATGAGTTTATAGCGGATCTTAAGGCCGAGGGCGGCTATATGACCACCGCGGAGGAAAAATCAAAGCTGCAGAACGCGATGTGGATCGACGGCCGCTTAAACAGGGAGATCGTGGCCCGTCCCGCGCCGGTCATCGCCGAGGCGGCGGGCATTACGGTCCCGGACGGTTCGAGGTTCATCATGGTGGAGGAAAACGGCGCGGGGGAAGATTATATGTTCTCCCATGAGAAACTGTCCGTCGTCCTCACTGTCTATAAGTACGACGATTTTGATCAGGCGATCGACCTTGTCAACAACATTCAGAAGTACTCCGGTCTGGGCCACTCCTGCGGGATTCACAGCTATAACCAGGAGCACATTGACAGACTGGCCCTGAATACATACACGACCAAGGTTATCGTGAGGCAGCCGCACAGCACGTCCAACTCCGGGGCGTGGCATAACGGTCTGGCCAATACGTTTTCACTGGGCTGCGGAACCTGGGGCGGCAATATCGCCTCCGAGAACATTACGCAGAAGCACTACTTCAATATCACCTGGGTCTCCGAGCCGATCGACAGAAAGCCTGCCTCCGACGCGGAAATCTATGGCGACCTGCTGGATCATGTCGTCCTGTAATATTGCCGCTAAATAAGATATGGGAGGTATGTCATATGTATAATTTTTCTGTAAATTCAAAGATTCACGAGATTGGAACCTTCGAGGAATTCCTGACAGAGTTCAATGTCAATGAGAACGATCTGCTGTTTGTCAACAAATTTACCTTCAGCGATTTTTTAAGCGGTATAAAGCTGCCGTGCCGGGTTCTTTTCTATGAGGATTATTCCGCCGGAGAGCCCAGCGACGAGATGGTGACAAGAGTTATTCAGGATCTCAAAAAGATGGACATCAGGCGGGTGATCGGCGTCGGCGGCGGCTCCGTTATGGATACGGCGAAGCTGCTGTGCATCAAGGACGCGGAGTCCTATGACGACATCTACGACGAGAAGGTGCCCCTCGTGCGGGACAAGGGGCTGATTCTGATCCCTACCACCTGCGGCACCGGATGCGAGATGACCTGTGTCTCCGTAATCGACAGGCCGAAAATGCGCGCAAAGTTCGGAAAGCGGATCGCGTGCAATTTTGCGGATCACGCGGTGCTTATCCCGCAGCTTCTGATGAAGATTCCGCACAAGGTGTTTGCCGGCAGCGCCATAGACGCGCTCGTGCATGCTATGGAGATTTATGTAAACCCGATGAGCGGGAATTTCAGCAAGCTGTTTTGCTGTGAGGCAATACGACTTAACATCAAGAACTTCAGAAAGATGGCGGAAGAGGGGCCGGACGCGAAGTTCGAGGTGATGGACGAATTTCTGCTGGCCAGCGCCTACGCCGGCATTGCGCTGTCAAACGACGTCTGCGGCGCCGTCCACGCCTGCGCGATGCATTTCGGCGGCGAGCACCATGTGGCGCACGGCGAGGCGAACTACCGTTTCCTGATCGCCGTGTTCAGCACATACGCGGAAATGAACCCCGCCGGCAAGGTTTTAAACGAACTGGCCGGGGTTATACGGCGTGAACTGGGCACGGAAACAGACCTGCTGGGGACGTTTTTAGCGCTGGACGACCTGCTGGACAAAATCATGCCCCGCAAAAAACTCAGGGCGTACGGCGTTATCGGGGAGAGACTTCCGTACTATGTCGATAAGGTTTTTGAGACGCAGCAGAGACTTCTTGTCGGCAACTATGTCAAAATGAATAAGAAAGAATTTCTGGAAATTTACAAAAAGGCATATTGACCTGACGCGCGGGGGAGAAGGAATATGAAAAAAATTCGTGTAATCGAAGTGGGGCCGCGGGACGGATTTCAGAATATCTGTAATTTTATTCCCACGGATATCAAGCTGACGGTGATCGACAAGCTTGCCTCGGCCGGCGTAAAAGACATTATGATAACGTCCTTTGTCAGCCCCGGGGCGATACCCCAGATGCGCGACGCGGCGGAGGTTGCCGGAGCCTGTCTGGAGAGATATCCGGATATTAACTTAAGCGCGCTGGTCCCCAATCTGCGGGGCGCGCTGAACGCGGTGTCCGCCGGGCTGAAAGAGCTGACTGCCGTCATATCGGTCAGCGAATCACACAACAAAGCGAACGTCAACAGAACACCCGATGAATCCTTTGCGGAGCTTCAGAAGATATTGGAGGCGTACCCGGGGGCAAAGGTCACGCTTGATCTGGCAACTTCTTTCGGCTGCCCGTTTGAGGGGGAGATCTCTCTTGAGCAGGTGAGGGCTGCCGTCAGGCGGGCTTACGGCATTGGAATCCGCAGCATAGACCTCTGCGATACCGTCGGCATGGCCTATCCGACGCAGGTCCGTGAATATGTGACGTTTCTGATGGCGGAATTTCCCGATGTTGAGTTTTGCGTTCACATTCACGACACCCGCAATATGGGTATTGTCAATACGCTGGCGGCAATCGAATGCGGCATAACCAATGTTCAGGCGTCTCTCGGCGGGCTGGGCGGCTGCCCCTTCGCGCCGGGCGCGTCGGGCAACACCTCGAGCGAGGATCTTGTCTATATGCTCGGCCGCATGGGGTACGATACCGGCATCGACTTCGACAAAATGCTGGAAGCGGCGGAATACGCGCATCAGAACATCGTCGGGAACTTCAGCGGACACCACATTTTCATTAAAAGGTAAGAGTAAAAAACGCAGACCAGTAATTAACAGCCGGCAATAGCTGTTAACAATATGAAAGGAGATTACTATGAAAACTACGCTTAAAAGACCATTTTCTTGTATCCTTGCACTGGCTATGATGATAGCGTTACTGACTGCCTGTGGTTCTTCAGATACTTCTTCCGGCTCCGCTTCCGGCACTACCTCCGGCACTGCTTCCGGCGCCTCGTCAGCGGCTTCCTCTTCCGGCACTTCAGCGGCAAGCGCCTCCGGGGAGGCTATTGTAATCAAGTTCGCCGACGTTGTTGCCGACGACCACCCTTATAATATGGGCGCAAACAAATTCAAAGAGCTGCTGGAGACCTCCGCCGCGAATGCCGGCTATAACGTTTCCGTTGATATTTACGCCAACAGCGCGCTGGGCGGTGAGCGTGAACTGGCTGAGAGCCTGCAGCTCGGCACCTGCGATATCGCCATCATTCCGGGCGTCATCAACAGTTTCTATGCCCCTATGGGCGTTTTTGACCTGCCGTACCTGTTCGAGAGCACAGAACAGGCCTATGAGATTCTGGACGGCGAAATCGGCACGGAGGTCGCCTCCGGTATGCCCGAAGAGTGCGGTTTCCGCCTGCTTGCCTATTGGGAGAACGGCTACCGCAATATGACCAACAGCAAGCGCGCGATCAGCTCTCCCGACGATGTCAAGGGCCTCACGATGCGTGTTCCCGAAAATTCCGTGTATGTGGCGTTTTTTGAGGCGTGCGGCGCCAACGTGATCACCATGTCCTTCAGCGAGCTTTATACCGCGCTGCAGCAGAAAACGGTCGACGGCCAGGAGAACCCCATCGCTCTCATAGCGACCAACAAACTGTATGAAACGCAGAAGTATTTATCCAGGACAGAGCACTTCTACGGCGCGGCGCAGGTCTGCATTTCGGAAACTTTATGGCAGTCTCTGCCCGCCGATCTGCAGGGCCTTGTCCAGGATGCCGCAAACGAGGCGCGCGACTATGAGCGCCAGTGCTGTGCCGATATGGTGTCTACATATCTGAAGGAAATCGAGGATTACGGCACTGCGGTCAACGATGTAGACAAGAGCCTGTTCCAGGATGCCGCAAATCAGGTTTACGAAAAGTTTGCGGATCAATACGGAGATTTGGTTGCCCGTATCAAGGAAGCGAAGTAATAGACCCGGCTGCTTATTGATTCTGCCGGCGGCTATGCGGATATGAGGCTGCCGAAAAACCTGCTGAGCCGGAAAAGCTTCGCAGAGTTTCCGCCGCGCACGGCGGAAATAGATTGGAATCCGTCATTTCCGGTGACATGTGAGGCTGAAATGACGCCGCGCATGGCGGCCGCGGCAGAGCAGCCGCTATGCAGGCCCTTTGCCGGAGAAGCCCAAAGGGCTTTTCCGGCAAGCTGATGACATATCACGATTTTAATCGTGATATGTCATGCCGTCTGCGCGTAACGGCGCCGCGTCTGAAAAAAACGCAGCGCCGTTAAATCCTATCCGCATGTGCCCTGGCGGGCGGTGGTATATGGAGGAATAACCATGAAGAAAATAATTAACCGATTGGAAGAAGCCATTCTTTTAGTGACCTTCCCGGCAATGACAATTGTCACAATTTTGGGAACGGCGGTCAGATATTTTCAATTAGGTTCCCTGACCTGGTCGGAAGAGGCCGCGAGATACCTGATGATTGTTTCCGCCTTTGCGGGAATTTCCCTTGGGTTTCGGGAGAACGCGCACCTGGGTCTCAGTTTTGTGATGGATAAGCTTCCTAAAAAAATAAAGCCCTTCTTTGGCTTTATCCGCTTTATATTTCTGTTTATTTTCACAGGCCTTATGATCGGCCTGTCTTATAAGCTGGTTTTGAATCAGAGCAGAGTCTCACAGCTCTCTCCCGCAATGCACATCCCCATGTGGATCGTTTATATTCCCCTGCTTTTAGGTTTCTGCCTGATGCTGTTTAGAATTATACAGGCATTTTTCCTTCACAAAGAAGAGAAACAGGAGGTGCTGTGATGACGGCGGTCCTCTTTTCGTCCCTTGCCGTATTGCTGCTGCTCAATGTTCCCATTGCGGTGTGTCTGACACTGGCCTGCGGGGCCGCGATGATTTTTGGCGGAATGAGCGACAGCCTCATTGTGCTGCCGCAAAAGATGTTTTCCTCTATGGACTCGTTTCCCTTTATGGCGGTGCCTTTCTTCATGCTTGCCGGCAGCATCATGGAGTCGGGCGGTATGTCCAAGCGGCTGATTAACTTCGCGAAAAATCTGATCGGCTGGGTGCCGGGCGGGCTGAATGTGATCACCGTTTTCTCCTCCGCTTTCTTCGGAGCCCTTTCCGGTTCCAACGCGGCGACCACCGCGGCTATCGGCGGCACAATGATCCCCGCGATGGAAGATGACGGTTACGACAGGGATTATGCCTGCGCCGTCGCCGCGGCCTCCGGCACGTTGGGCGTTGTTGTGCCGCCCAGCACGCCCATGATAACATTCGGCGTCGTCAGCGGCGTTTCCATCGGCACGCTGTTTATGGCCGGTTTCGTGCCCGCGGGGCTGATGGTGCTGTCTCTGAGCATCGTTATGGTCATAAAGGCAAAGCGCTACCACTACGGCACGATTCCGTTCGACCTGAAGGGCCTGGGAAAATCTTTTTTAAATGCTATCTTCGCGATTCTGATGCCGGTCATCATTTTGGGCGGCATCTACGGCGGCGTTTTTACTCCGACGGAGTCTGCCGCGGTGGCAATCGTCTATGCGCTTATTGTCTGTCTGGGGATTTATAAAGAAATAAAGATTAAAGATCTGCCCCGTATTATTATTCAGGCCGGCAGAAGCACCGCTATCGTCATGTTCGTAATCGCGGCGTCCGGCGCTTTTTCCTGGCTGCTGGTCTATGAGAAAATTCCCGATACGATCGCCTCCGCGATTTTGAGCACTATCTCCAATCCCGCCGCCATCATGCTGATACTGAATGTGCTCCTTCTGATTCTGGGCGTGTTTCTGGAGACAAACGCGATCATCCTTATGATGACGCCCATGATTCTGCCGATTGCGTCGCAGATCGGGGTGAGCTATCTGGAAATCGGCATTATTATGGTTGTGAATACTTCCGTAGGCATGCTCACTCCGCCGATGGCGCTGAATATTCTGATCGCGGCCGGTATCGGCGGGTCTTCAATTGAGCGGGTATCGAAGAAGGTAATACCGTTTCTTATGATTCTGATTATAGATATCCTGATTATTACCTATGTTCCCGGATTTATAACATGGCTGCCGAAAGTACTGGGCATGATGTAGTGCTTTTCGGGGAAGGCGGGCTATAC
>JBFWIW010000042.1:0-3367 GCA_050253535.1 Oscillospiraceae bacterium | reverse complement strand
CGGCCCTGCAGGACAAAAAATTTCCTCGCAAATCCTGTCTGCCCTTTAATGGAAGAATAGTATAAAAATGCAGAACAGAAATATATTTCTGTTCTGCATTTTTTGCCGTACGTTAAAGGGAAATCCCTCAGCTGGCAATGTTAACGTTGACAGCTCTGAGTTTCTGTCTGTTCTTCGGGTCTGCTTCGACATCAAAAGTGACCCTCTGACCCTCTGTCAGAGATTTATAACCGCTTGCTACGATAGCGGAAAAATGTACAAATACATCGTCTCCGCCGTTATCGTTGGATATAAATCCGAAACCTTTCTCTGAGTTAAACCATTTTACTGTACCATTATTCATAAGGTACCTCCAAAAAAATTATTTAGGCCTTGTTTGAAAAATCTTTGTGTTTGATTTTCTGACGAATGTTGGCAGGAAAAATTTCCGCAGGCAAACAGCACGGCGAAAAATTCGGCGAAAAGACGGTCGCAGAGATTTTTCAAACAAGGCCCATGATATCGATATAAAAACAAAAAATCACATGCTTTAAAGGCCATCAAAGAACAATGACTTACAAAGTATGTGAGATCAAAGCTATCATATTGACACCGTTTAAATATAACACACTGTTGGCTAAAAGTCAATTGTTTTTTGCGTTTTAGAAATAATTATTATTGAGAAGCCATTAATACTGCCATTTAATTGAGATGATGAAAATAAAAAGCAAGGATAACGCAGGCGGAAAACAGGCCGCTTTCATCAGGTTAATCGGATAGTCGTATCATGCATTCCGCAGCAGATTGATAATAGTTGAATTCGTCATTATTATATGATAAAATAATAAAAATTTTCTAACCAAATATTACTGATGCACCGCCAAATTTTTGCCTGTATATTTTCAATATTATATAGATTATCAACAGTTCATGAGAAGTATGCGGCGGCGGACAGTTTGCAGTATCACCAGCCTTTGGACTGGTGATATTATATTAGTCCACGGGCATTTAAAGGCCGATAGTCTCCGCATAGAGAAATACTTCTGTACATATTCCGGAGGGTCCATGGATACTGAGATTTCACAGCGCGCAAAGCTGAAAAAGGCGTTTAAGGCGGCGTTCCCGCACACCGTTCCCGTGATGACGGGATTTCTCATACTTGGCATGGCATACGGCATTCTGATGCAGACAAAGGGGTACGGAACGCTGTGGGCCGTACTGATGAGCGCCGTGGCCTTCTGCGGGAGCATGCAGTTTGTGGCGATAACGCTCCTCACCGTCGCGTTCAACCCGCTGCAGGCTTTTCTGATGAGCCTCATGGTAAACGCGCGCCACCTGTTTTACGGCATATCCATGCTGCATAAGTACAGCGGGCTCGGCAAAGTGAGGTATTTTCTGATCTATGTTCTCTGCGACGAGACGTTTTCAATCTCCTGCTCGACAGAGCCGCCGGAGGGCGTTGAGCGCAGACATTTCTATTTCGCGGTGTCACTGCTCGACTACCTGTACTGGGTGTTCGGGACTTTTCTGGGCGGACTTGTCGGCGGCGGGATAAATTTCGACACGAGCGGCCTTGACTTTGTGCTGACGGCGCTTTTCATCGTGCTCTTCATGGAACAGTGGAAAAAGCCGGAGAACAGGCCGGCCGGCGTCATAGGCATAATACTTACGGTTGTTTCGCTCACGATTTTCGGGCCTTCGAACTTTGTGATACCGGCCATGGCGATGATCCTGGCCGTTCTCGCGGCAGGGAGGAAAAAGCTATGCATCTGACGGCTCCGCAGACGGTAATCATGATACTCGCAATCGCCGCCGGCACGCAGATCACGCGTTTTCTGCCGTTTCTGCTCTTTCCGGAGGGGAAAAAGCAGCCGGCGTTCGTCGGCTATCTGGGCAGGGTGCTGCCGCCCGCGATGATGGGACTTCTGGTCGTCTACTGCTTCAAAAGCGTCTCGGTGACGGCCCCGCCCCACGGCGCGCCGGAGCTCATAGCCGCCGCCGCCATCGTGGCCCTCCACGCGTGGAAGGGGAATGTCCTGCTCAGCATAGGCGGCGGGACGGCAGTATACATAATATTGACAAGATTCGTATTTTAGTCCGGATCGGATTTTATATTGAATTATATTTAATATGTTATATAATTATTAGGGCGTATAACGCCGGGACTTGCGATTGATTTGAGGAGGACGGACATGAAAGCGGTATTCAGATTCGCGCAGGAAAAGGGCGGCATCGAGATAAGGGACATGCCCATACCCGAGATCGGGGACGGCGACGTACTGATCAAGGTCAGGGCGGCGGGTCTCTGCGGCTCGGACATGAATTCCTATCTGGGGCGCTCGACGCTCTATACCCCGGTCATAATGGGCCACGAGTTCTCCGGCGAGATAGCCGAGGTGGGCAGCCGGGTCGAAAACTGGAAGGTCGGCGACAGGGTCTGCTCCGACAACACGGGCTATGTCTGCGGAACCTGCCCGGCCTGCATAAAGGGCGAGTATCTCCAGTGCCCGAGCAGAAAGGGGCTGGGCTCGCGGTTAAACGGCGGCTTTGCCGAGTATATCCGCGTGCAGGAGCACGTTTTAAAGACGCATCCGACCTGCCTCATGCGCCTGCCGGACAAGATTTCCTTCGAGGAGGGCGCGATACTCGACCCGCCCGCGAACGGCTATAACGCCGCCGTCCAGCAGGGCGGCCTCATGCCGGGAGAGAGCGTCGCCGTCTTCGGCGCGGGGCCGCTGTCCCTCGGCAGCATAACGGTCGCGAACGCGGCGGGTGCGGTTGACATAATCTGCATAGTCCGCAAATCCACGAACAAGCTGCACCGAGACGCGGCACTAAAACTCGGCGCGACGAAAATACTCGAGGCCGAGGACGAAAACATTGTAAAAACAGTGAAGGATATGACGAACGGCGAGGGGGTTTCCATGGTCCTCGACGGCGCAGGCCCAAACTCGCTGATCGAACTAGGCGTTGACATAACGCGATACGGCGGGAAGATACTCCGCATCGGCTACGACTGGAATCCGGTCAATTATTCGCTGAACAACATGGTGAACCGCAACATCTCGCTCATCGGGCACATGGGCTTCAACCCCGTGTCGTGGCGCAACGTCATAAGGCTTATGAATGCCGATAAGATCGACGTAAAGACCATGATAACCCACGTTTTGCCGCTCACGGATTTCTTCAAGGGCGTCGAGGCGATGCTTTCACGCGAGGCGATAAAGGTCATTTATAAACCGGAATGGTAAGAAAAGCCACTACATCGAAAGCTTTGTTTTTGATGTAAGACCCGTCACATTAAAATAATACTCAGGAGTATTCAATGATATATAAGGTTTTGGCGCTCGATCTGGACGGGACGCTCACGAATTCGAAGAAGATAATT
>JBFWIW010000041.1:0-28029 GCA_050253535.1 Oscillospiraceae bacterium | reverse complement strand
CTTAGGAGGCGATCGCTCTATCCTGCTGAGCTACGGGGACATATTAACTTCGCTGTTGCCCCTGGTGAGCATATGAGAATATAAGAATGCTTCAGCCGACTTTACTGCAGGTTTTGCTGCCGGATCATTTTTGCGACAATAAATATTGTATCGCATGCTACCGCCTTTTGTCAAGGCAAACTGGTCTTTCAGATCTTCATCACTTTACACAAATAAACTTGACATAATACTCGGCAGGTTGTAGAATGATATTGGTGATTTTTTGGAATGTATGGGGACATTTCACAAAAATATTATATTTTTAACTACTGATTATAAAATTTAACAAAGAATGGAGGTGTGTATACTTACTATGCCTACATTTGCGAAATATGCTATTTTCATTGTCGTAGCAGCGATAGTGTTTATTATAGCTTTTTTCCTCGGTATCACTTATCGCCGGAAGATCTCCGAACGCGAGATATCCAGCGCTGAGGAAGAGGCCAAGAGAATCATAAACGAATCGATAAAAAGCGCAGAAAACAAGAAGCGCGAGATTCTCCTGGAGGCAAAAGAAGAAATACACAAAAACCGTAGCGAATACGAACGAGAAGTCAAGGAACGACGCCAGGAGCTTCAAAAACAGGAGCGCCGTCTTCAGCAAAAGGAAGAGACTCTCGACAAAAAGACCGACGCTATTGAAAGAAAAAATGAGCTTCTGGACAAAAAGCTCACCGACCTTGACGCCTCTCGTGAGGAAGTCGCGCTCATAAAGCGCAGCCAACTCGAAATGCTGGAGAAAATTTCCGGATATACTGTTGACGAGGCCAAAGCATATTTAATTAAGAACATTGAGACCGAGGTCACTCACGAGGCGGCCATGAAGGTCAAGGAGATTGAAGCCCGCTACAAAGACGAGGCTGACCAGAAAGCCAAGGAATACATTTCACTTGCCATCCAGCGCTGTGCTGCCGACCATGTTGCCGAAGCCACCGTCTCTGTGGTTCCCCTGCCCAATGACGAAATGAAGGGCCGCATAATCGGACGAGAGGGGCGCAATATTCGCTCTATTGAAACACTTACCGGCGTCGACCTCATAATAGACGACACACCGGAGGCCATTACGATATCCAGCTTTGACCCCGTGCGCCGCGAAATCGCACGGCTCGCACTCGAAAAGCTCATTGTGGACGGCCGTATACATCCCGCCCGTATCGAAGAGATGGTGGAAAAAGCACGCCGTGAGGTGGATGCGACCATCAAGGCGGAGGGTGAGAGGGCCATATTCGAGACCGGAGTACGCGGTCTGCACCCCGAGCTTGTTAAGCTTATCGGGCGTCAGAAATACCGCACAAGCTACGGCCAGAATATTTTAAACCATTCAATAGAAGTATCGCATGTTTCAGGGCTATTGGCCGCCGAGATCGGCGCTGATATCGCCTTGGCCAAGCGCGCCGGCCTTCTCCACGACCTCGGTAAGGCCGTCGACCACGAAGTGGAGGGCAGCCATGTCTCGATAGGCGTCGAACTCGCACGCAAGTACAAGGAGAGCGAGGCCGTTGTCCACGCCATAGAGGCGCACCACGGCGACGTTGAGGCAAAGACCATTGTAGCCTGTATCGTGCAGGCTGCGGACACCATATCCGCAGCCCGACCCGGCGCGCGGCGCGAGAATATTGAAAATTATATCAAGCGCCTCGAAAAGCTTGAAGAGCTAACAAACTCCTTTAAGGGCGTCGAGAGTTCATATGCCATTCAAGCCGGCCGCGAGATCCGTATAATGGTTAAGCCTGAAGAGGTAACCGAAGATGAGATGGTTCTGCTCGCAAGAGATATCGCCAAGAAGATTGAAGCCGACCTGGAATACCCCGGCCAGATTAAAGTCCATCTTTTAAGAGAGACAAAGGCTGTCGAATACGCAAAATAATAAACTATTAAAAAACACCACGGCAGGGACTCCTGTCGTGGTGTTTTTAGTTTGTCAAAATGCCTTGTTTTTCGGCAGATACGTGAGAAGATTCTACGTAAACGGGTCAATAAAATCTTTCATGGTCAGATGGTCGTCTGCTGCTAAAGCTTTTTGGAATCTCCTGCATTGCCGGTGGTATTCGTTGTACATATATCAAACATCGTGGCAGATGGATTTTCCTTGTAGGCTTTCCTGAACTGTTCAACAATGAGATTGTTGAAGGAGTTAAGCAGTCCCTTTGACAATACGTCTGTTATTAATGCCGCCGGAAAGACTTCTGGAAAAAGCAAAGAGTACCGATTACCCAATCCTTTTGCACAGCGATCAGGGTAATCAGTACTCATCGGCAGGCTATTGTGCCTTACTTAGAGAATACAATTCAGTTCAGAGCATGTCAAGGAACGGAACCCCTAGTGACAATGCTGTAATGGAGAGTTTTTCGGCAGATTCAAAGATGTGTTAAGGTTTCAATTCCGGTGTTGGGAGCATGAGGATCTTTCTGGTACTGTTTCTAAGGTATTTCACTATTTCAACAATATCAGGCCCAGCCGCAAACTAAATGGAAAACCACCAGTTCTCTTTAGAATTGAACTGGTGGCGTAATCCGGTTTTTTGTGTCTATTAACTATTGACTATTTCACGTTTACGCGTGCCCGTTTTTCTATACTTTACCAAAAGTTTATCAGCCCTTAAACGCTTCAACAGCCTTTTTGTTGAGGTCTAGAAGCGCCGCCTTCTTGCCCGAAAAAGTCTTCTCGATCATGTGGTCGATCGCCTCCTTGGATACGACCTCCGTCGCCCTGCGGAACGCGCCGAGCATGACGATGTTTGCCGCCCGGGCATTTCCGAGCTCGATTGCTATATCGTTCGCGGGGACATTTATGATCTCAATATCAGTACGGATCGGTTTGCGCTCAATGAGCGAGGTGTTTACGAAAAGCTTGCCGCCCGGCTTAACCATTTTCTCAAATTTAATGAGAGAAGGCAGGTTCATGACTACCATGGCGTCAGCCTCGTAGATGAGCGGACAGCTCACGGGCTTGTCATCGGAGACGACGACGGTGCAGTTGGCCGTGCCGCCGCGCATTTCGGGTCCGTATGACGGGAGAAAGGTGACCTCTTTATTCTCGTTCATCGCGGAGTATGTTATCATTTGGCCCATGAGCAGGATGCCCTGTCCGCCGGAGCCGGCAAAAAACATTTTTGTTACACTCATCTCATTTCTCCTCCGGTGTTCTGAAAACTCCAAGCGGGTAATACGGTATCATGTTTTCCGCGAGCCACTTCAGAGCTTTCGGCGGGGTGAGGCCCCAGTTGGTCGGGCATGTGGAGAGGAACTCCACTATGGCAAACCCCTGCTTCTTTTCCTGTACCTCAAAAGCCTTGGCGACGGCCTTCTTAGCAGCGCGGACATGAGCCGGTGTGTCAAGCGCGACGCGCTCGATGTAGACGGCACCGTCTATTGTAGAGAGCATTTCGCTTATACGGATGGGCCTTCCGGCCTGCTCGACAGTGCGCCCCTCCTGTGATGTGGTGGAACGCTGGCCGATGAGCGTAGTCGGGGCCATCTGGCCGCCGGTCATACCATAAATGGCATTATTTATAAAGAATGTGCAGAACTTTTCGCCGCGGTGCGCAGCGTGCACTATCTCAGCCGTGCCGATTGATGCCAGGTCGCCGTCTCCCTGGTAGGTAAATACGAGCTTGTCGGGCTGAGCGCGGCGAATGCCGCTGGCGACAGCCGGCGCACGCCCGTGGGCCGCCTCAATCATATCAATACCCATGAACTGATGCGCGAGGATGCTGCAGCCGATGGGCGCGACGCCGATGGTCTCGCCGAGCTTGCCTTTCTCCTCAAGGACTTCCATGATTATGCGGTGAGCTATACCGTGAGTGCAGCCCGGGCAATAACTGGTACTGACCGGCAGCATTCCCTTTGTATAAGTGAATACAGGCTTCATTTCAAACCCCCCAAAATCTTTTTGGCATTCTCCGCAACCTCGAGTGAGGTCGGAATCATTCCGCCCGTGCGGTGTATAAGCTCGACCGGGAGGCGGCCGTTCACACCCATTCTTACGTCGTCTATCATCTGGCCCATTGAGAGCTCGGTTGAGATTACCGCCTTTGTCGTACTAAAATCTATCTTATCAAAGGCCTCCATCGGGAACGGCCACAGGGATATAGGACGGATAAGCCCTGTCTTTATGCCCTGGGAAGCGAGGATCTCCATGGCCTCTCTGGCCAGCCTTGCAACGGTGCCGAAGGCGACAAATACGACCTCTGCACCCTCGAGGTCCGTGGTCTGATATTTTACAAGTTCTTTCTCGAGCCTTTTGTACTTTGCAAACAGCTTCTCGACGTGCACCTCTAGATCCTCCGGCTGAAGGCGCAGAGATTTTACAACTCTTCTTTCGCTCTGGCCTCCTTTTTCGTCGAAACCGGTGAGTGCCCAGGGTTTATATTTCGCAACATCGCCAGGCATAACCGGCTTTTTCTGCTCGGGCAGCAGGACGGGCTCCATCATTTGACCCATCATGCCGTCCGTAAGTATCATGATTGGGTTTCTTATCTCGTCTGAGAGTGCCGGAGCATCATAGATTATGTTAACAGCTTCCTGTATGCTGTCGGGCGCAAAGACGGGAATGCGGTAGTCGCCGTTTCCGCCGCCCCGCGTTACCTGGTAATAATCCGCCTGTCCGGGCTGGATGCCGCCGATTCCGGGGCCGCAGCGCGAGACATTCAGGAGTACGCACGGTACCTCCGCCGAGCAGAGAAAACTCATCCCCTCCTGCATCAGGGATATACCGGGTGACGACGAAGAGATGAACACGCTGCCGCCCGCGGCGCCGGCGCCATAGGCCATATTGATTGCACCGAGCTCGCTCTCTGCCTGAATAAAATATCCTCCTCGCTTGGGAAGCTCACGGGACATAAATTCAGGTATCTCACTTTGTGGCGTTATCGGATAGCCGAAGTAAAAACGGCAGCCTCCGCGCAGCGCCGCTTCGGCAAAGGCTTCGTTGCCTTTCAGCAAAACTTTTTCAGACATTATCATATTCCTTTCTTCAGGCCTTTTGCCAGCTAAAACCGGTAAAGGGCCTTCGATTATTCCGCAAATATTTCGATAGCGCCATCGGGGCACATTATTGCACAGCTCTGGCAGCCAATGCAGTCCTCCTGGTTTTCAATTATGGCGGTGGTATAGCCCTTGTTATTGATGGGGCCCTTCATCGCAATCAGCTTCTTAGGACATATCGTGCAGCAGAGCTCACAGCCCTTGCACTTGTCCTGATTGAACTTTAAGAGAAATTTAGCCATTTTCTAACCCTCCTTAAAGGTTTCTATTTGTCAAGCCAACTTTGGCGCATATACATTCCGAGCGGCATTTTATGACCGCCGGTAATACTATTTAACTCGCTCTCCTTTACGAGAGGAGCGGGATAACAGTCACACCAGAGTATTTTCCCGGAAGCTTCGCACACTTTTTCACAGAGCTTATGTCCTTTCAAAACGGTCTCTGCCGTCGTTTCCATGAGTAGATGGCAGTTATTTATGATACCGTGCACCGTCATTCCCGTCTCACGTTCGATGGCTTTGAGGTGCTCGAGCGCGCCTTCCGGGGTGTTTGTCTCCGGCCTGTTCGCGTTTAACACACACAGCATTATAATGTTTTCCGGCAGAAAATATTTTTCGAACTGGTGCAGAACGCGCGCTCCGCTGTCATTGCCGCCGACGTCAACAATCGTCAGGCAGTCTTCGTTCTCCAGCGGTGCTCTTATCGAGGCATCTAGAGCAGGCAGTTCCGCTGTTATCTCACCCTTGAAAAACCCGGCATAGACTGAAACACCCTTTTTTTCAAGCAGTTCCGACCGCTCACGGGAACGGAAATACGGGTTTGCAATATCGAGATCGACAAGAGCGATTTTCCCATAGCCGAGCCTGCCGGTTTTTGTGAGAAGTATGGAAAGGCTCACGGAAAACTCCGTTTTACCGCTGCCGTAGTGTCCGGTAACTACGATTATACGCTTTTTTGTATCCGGCATAAATGAATTTTCCGTAACTCAAACACCCCCCAGTGCTGCAATAATCCGGTAAAAAATAAAACGCCCATCGACAACAGATCACGATCTGGCGATATCGAGGGCGCGTTTTCGATATTTTCCGGTCGCGGCGCATCGGGTCTTACCGATATTAAAAAAATATATCAGTCAGTTTTTCGTTTGTCAAGCACAATATCACATCTGCTGCTTAGGTCTAAGCAAAAAGAACTAAAAAAATCTGTTGACAATTGCGCTTTTGGGTGTTATGCTACTGCCAACAATTTAATTGCCTATTATTAAAGGCTGTGACGAAGACGGTGGATATGTCATGCTTTTCAGAGAGTCGGTATTTGGTGTAAACCGGCAGCAGACTTATCATACACCCATCACTTCCGAGCCGGAGATCCGAACGCGAAAGCCTGTAGATGTCTCCCGTGAAGCTGCGTTAATGCGATGAGCTTGTTTGAGTTCTTGAGGTGGCGTTTTTTTAACGCAATTTGAGTGGTACCGCGGGAAATGTATTTTGCCCGTCTCAAAGGAAACTTTGAGACGGGTTTTTTGTTTTTAAAAGGAGGATGCAACATGCAAAATTCAAATACAACAACAAGTATGCTTATGGAGGTCGCCTCCCGCATACGCGAGCTGCGCGAAATTGAGGGCTACACCGCCGAACAGATGGCGGAACTCACAAATACTACGGTCCAGGAATACAGCGACTATGAGGCCGGTGTAATTGACCTCCCGTTCACTTTCATACACAAGTGTGCGCTCGCCTTTGGTGTCGGCATAACCGATCTGATGGAAGGCCGCAGCGCAAACCTCACGTCCTATACCGTAACAAGAAAAGGTGCCGGCCAGATAACGGCGCGCGAGACCGGGATAGAGATCATGAATCTCGCTCCGCTCTTTCGCAGCAAAATAGCGGAGCCTTATTATGTCCGCTACGACTACTCGGCCGAACAGCAGACGAAGCCCATCCACCTCACCACCCACAGCGGGCAGGAGTTCGACCTGATTTTAAGCGGCAAGCTGAAGGTACAGGTCGGAGACCACACTGAGGTTTTGGGTGAGGGAGACAGTATCTATTATGACAGCTCTACCCCGCACGGCATGATCGCGGTGGACGGCGAGGCCTGCCTTTTCTGCGCCGTGGTACTTCCGGGCGAAAAGACGGAGGAGCACAAGGTCGGCGAGACCATCGTCGCAGCGAAGCAGACAGAGCATCTCATATACGAGAATTTTATCGAGCCCGAGGAGAGCGAAACTGGCGCGCTAAAAGCTATAAAGTTCAAGAAAGAAGATAATTTTAATTTTGCCTTCGATGTCGTGGACGCACTTGCCGACAAAAAGCCGGATAAACTCGCCATGCTCCACATTGACCGCAACAAGGTTGAACGCCGCTTTACTTTTAAGGACATGAAGCACGACTCTGCGAGAGCAGCAAACTATTTCAAATCTCTCGGTATAAAGAAGGGCGACAAGGTTATGTTAGTCCTGCGCCGTAACTATCAGTTCTGGCCGGTACTTGTGGCCCTGCACAAGATAGGCGCCGTCGCTATCCCCGCGACAGACCAGCTTCTCGAGAAAGATTACGTCTACCGCTTTAACGCGGCAGGAGTAAATGCAGTCGTTTGCACGGCGGATAGTCACGCCCCGGAATATATCGAAGCGTCGCTCTCCGAGTGCCCCACCGTCATGACAAAGATAATCGTGAACGGCAGCCGTGACGGCTGGCACGACTTTGACTCAGAACATGTCCTTTTCCGCTCCTCCTTCCAGCGTACGGAAGAAAGCCCCTGCGGAGACGATCCGGCGGTCATGTTCTTCACTTCCGGTACCGTAGGCTATCCCAAAATCGCGCTCCACACCTGCAAATATGGGCTTGGTCACTTTATAACCGCAAAATACTGGCATTGCGTCGACCCCAACGGCATCCATTTTACGATATCCGACACCGGCTGGGGCAAGGCGCTCTGGGGTAAGTTCTATGGGCAATGGCTTTGCGAGTCGGCAATCTTCACCTATGATTTTGACCGTTTTGACGCGCATGACATTCTGCCGATGTTTGCGAAATATAATATAACCACCTTCTGCGCCCCGCCAACCATGTACAGATTCATGATTAAGGAAGACCTCTCAAAGTACGACCTGTCCTGCATAAAGCACGCTACTACAGCAGGCGAGGCTCTAAACCCCGAGGTGTTCAACCAGTTCAAAAAGGCGACTGGACTTTCCCTTATGGAGGGGTTCGGTCAGACAGAGACCACTCTCTCCATCGCAAACCTCGTCGGTATGGTGCCGAAGCCGGGCTCCATGGGAAAACCCACCTCTCTGTTTGATGTCAACCTCGTTGACAAGGACGGCAAATCCGTCCCCTTTGGTGAAACTGGCGAAATCGTCATAAGGGCAGATAGGGAAAACAAACCCTGCGGCCTATTCTGCGGCTACTATCTCGATGAAGAAAAAACTGCAACCGCGTGGCATGATGGGTATTACCACACCGGCGACACCGCGTGGCGGGATGAGGACGGCTACTTCTGGTATGTCGGCAGGGTAGACGACCTCATAAAGTCTTCCGGTTACCGCATAGGACCCTTTGAGATAGAGAGCGTCATTATGGAGCTCCCCTATGTACTGGAGTGCGGCGTATCCCCAGAGCCGGACGAGATACGCGGCCAGATAGTCAAGGCGAGCATCGTCCTCACAAGGGGCACCGAGCCGACCGAGACGCTCAAAAAGGAAATACAGAACTACGTCAAAAAGCACACGGCGCCATACAAATACCCCCGTATAATCGTGTTCCGCGAGGATCTGCCCAAGACCATAAGTGGTAAAATACAGAGAAACAGACTGTAACCCTTTTGACAGATGACATTTAGACACCCCGTAATTATAAGGAGAGTCCGGCGTACGCCGGACTCTCCTTATAATTACTCGATCCAGCCCCTGAGCGCATTATGCGCCGTCTTGAGATTATTTACTATATCAAGATTCTGTGGACACTTTTTCTCGCAGGCGTGGCACGCTACGCAGTTGTCTGCACCCTCACTGTATTTAGACTGGTACATATAGCTCCTCTTCGGCTGATCAAAATCCTCAAACATTATGCCGGCGTTATAGGTGGCAAACGTCCTCGGAATATTCACGCCCTTTGGGCACGGCATACAGTATTCACAGCCGGTGCATGGTATGGCAGCGAGAGATTTGTAAGCCGACTTCGCCTCCTCAATAATCGTTTTCTCAGTCTCCGTAAGGCAACGGGGAACCATATCAGGCATGGAAAAGATCTCGATATTTTGCTTTAACTGATCGAGCGTGGTCATACCGCTCAAAATGCAGCTAACCTGCGGGTAATTTGCAACATGTCGGAATGCCCATTCGTACGCCGGGCGTTTTACCGGGTACGAATCGTATATCTCCCGCACTTTTCTGGGCGCGTTCGCAAGACCGCCTCCGCGCAGAGGCTCCATGATAACAAGAGCGCAGCCAATTTTGCCCGCAAGCTTTATGGCCTCCTCCGTGACCTCTTTATCCGAATCGATGATATTCTGCTGTATTTGCACCATGTCCCACGGATATTCCCCAATGACGTTTTTGAAGTGCGGGAAATCGCCGTGAATTGAACAGCCGATGGCTTTGATAAGCCCCTCTTCGCGGAATTTCAGATATTCATCGTAAACCTTTGCGCGCTTTATATCTTCCCAATCCTTCGCCTGGATGTTGTGAATAAGATAAATGTCGATGTGGTCGGTGCGGAGCTTTTTTAAAGTCTCCTCGAGATTTTTACGCGGGCCTCCGTTTGGCTTCATATTGGCAAACGGCTGCTTTGTCGCTATCTTAACCTTTTCACGAAGCCCACCCTCCAACGCCTCACCCAGGACGTTTTCGCTGTCGCCATTGTGATAGGTGAGCGCGGTATCAAAGTAATTAATACCGTGTGCGGCTGCATAGCGTATGATCTCATATGCCTTTTCGCGGTCCACCTCGGCCTTATTGCTGCCGTCATATGTACGCGGCAGTCGCATGCAGCCCAGCCCGAGGGTTGAGACCTCATAACCTAGTTTTCCATAAGTGCGGTAATTCATAGTGTCACCTCTTTCGTCAAAGTGGGTTTTTCTTCCACATAGATTATACCACTTTGATGACTATTTCTTCAATATATTAAATAATTTTATAAGCTTTATAATTTCAAACCACAACACCGATGCGGCCGCCACGCCAATACTAATAAAAAACTGGGAAAATGAGAGCGGCGCGAGCTTCAAAATGCCCGCCAGAGGCGTATAGAGGATCACAAGAAGACCCAGAATGGTTAAGATATTGACCGCCCACATGACCTTGTCGCGCAGGAGCAGCTTCATAGACTGCACGGCGAAGTTTCGGTCGGAGCTGTTCACCTGGACCAGGAACAGATTTGCCAACATTATTATGGAAAGGCCCATGCTGCGCGCCTGCGGTGCCATTACGTCGAAAACGCCCTGAGAAAGCGTAATATAATATGCGCCGAAGGATGCGGCGAAAATTACGACGCCCTGCGTAATGCTTTTTGTGAGAAGGCTCGCTGTCAGCATCTTTTCCCGCGGGTTGCGCGGCGGCCGCTCCATTACATTCGTCTCAGCCGGCTGGCGCTCCAAAACGATCGAACAGGTCGGGTCTATTATGAGCTCCAGCAGTACTACATGCAGCGGTAGGAGAAAGAGCGCCGCCGGAGCAATCCCGAGAAGCGGGGCGAGAAGCGACGACGAGGCTATCGGGATGTGGATGGTGAACACATAGCCCACAGCTTTACGGATGTTGTCATAAATACGCCGCCCGTCGCGGACTGTCTCGACTATAGTTGTGAAGTTGTCGTCCATGAGTATGAGATCTGCGGCCTCTCGCGAGACTTCGGATCCGCGCTTGCCCATCGCTATGCCGATATCGGCGTATTTGAGTGCAGGCGCGTCGTTTACTCCGTCGCCCGTCATGGCCACTATCTCGCCGTTTTCCTTGAACGCCTTCACGATACGCATCTTGTGTTCAGGCACAACGCGGGAGAATATGCTGACATTCTTCACACGCTCGCGCAGAATTTCGTCCGGCATCTTGTTAAGCATGTCACCGGTTATTATTTTGTCCGTGTTCGGCATACCGATTTTTTTTGCTATCGCGGAGGCTGTCTTCCCGTTGTCGCCCGTTATCATAACAACGCGGATACCGGCCTTATTACATATCTCGATATCGCGCCTGACGCTCTCTCTGGGCGGGTCGGCGAGGCCAACGAGGCCGCATAGCGTCAGTGAACATTTTGTGATGTCGTCCGGGATAGCTTCTTCCGTTTTTGGTTTCTGTATGCCGACGGCAATTACACGGAGACCCTTCGCGGACATCTCGTCTATTTTTACCTCGGCGGCCTCTCTCTCCAAGTCGGAGAGTTCGCACACGGTGAGTATGCGCTCAGGCGAGCCCTTCGCGGCGATGATTATTTCGCCGTCGTGCCGCCAGATGTGGCCCATCATCTTGAGCTCGTTCGTAAACGAGTACTCAGTTATGAGTTCGCCGCCAAAGACGTGCTCGCGGGTTATGCCGCGCTTTTCACAGTATTCCAGCATGGCCTTTTCCATGGGGTCATAGGCCTCTGTCTCGCAGCCGAGACCCATCGTCTCAACCAGAGTATCCTCGTCCGAGACGGCCCATGTCTCCTCGACGGCCATACGGTTCATCGTTATGGTACCTGTCTTGTCGACACAGAGAACCGAAACCGCGCCCAACGTCTCTACCGACGGGAGTTTTCTGACGAGCGACTGTTTTTTTGCGAGCCTCCACGCGCCCATGGACAAAAACACCGTGAGGATGACCGGAAACTCCTCCGGGATCATCGCCATCGCCAGGGTTATGCCTGACAGGATGCTCTCTATGATACGGCTTCGCATCGGGTGGTCCGGTATGTTTAAGTAGGTGAAAATTCCGACAAGAGCGAAGAGAACGCCCGCAATACCGGCACAGGTTTTGACCAGCCTTCCCGTCTGCTTCTGGAGTGGGGTCGCTTCTTCGGGCGCTGAGGCGACGCTTTTTCCGATCTTACCGTACTCCGTCGCGCCGCCTATCTTATCTGTGCGGACAGTGGCAAAGCCCTGCGTAACAAGCGTTCCGGCATAGCAGTAATCGCGCCGCCAATAATCATCAGACGGTTCAGCCGCATCCTCCGTCACTTTCCAAACGCCTTCCGCCTCGCCGGTCAGCGAGGATTCATCCACGCATAGATCGTTGCATTTTACAACAACGCCGTCCGCCGGTATCTTTACGCCCTCGCATATGAGCATGAGATCTCCCGGGACAAGGTCGGAGCTTCCTATTGTCTGCTCCCGCCCGTCGCGGATGACTGTCACATGCGGCGCAGACAGATCCTTGAGCGCACTTAACGTCTTATCTGTCTTCCATTCCTGTATGACGTCTATGCTGATTATCCCGATGACAAAAATGAGCATAATGGCACCGTCCCGCGCCTCACCCAGGATAAAATAAATGACTGCAGCAACGATAAGCAGCAAAAACATCGGCTCGCAGATGATGTGGAGCACTTTTTTTAAAAAGCTTTCCTTCTTCTGCGGCGTCAGTTCGTTTTTGCCGTACTGTTCCTGCAATCTCTTCGCTTCGGCGGAAGTAAGTCCCGCCATATCAGAGTGTTTTGTCATATAAGTTACCTCCGTTATATTGTCCTAAGACACGTATGGCAGCTCTATGGCACTCCATTTACAGTTTGTAAGCCCCAATAGGGTAGAAAAAAACACCCGTGGGAACATTACTACTGTCCCACAGATGTGAAAACACTATCTGCTGCCGCCCTTCGGCGGCCCGGCCCCATGACCTCCCCTGCGGTAAGGTTCATCGCCTGCTCAGTTTGTACTGTTGAACTCGCATCCTCAAAAGAGGGTGTAATGCAGTGCAAAGAGATACATTAGTAATTATATACTATGCCCTACGGTTTGTCAATGACACTTATTTAGTTCGGACCGGATACCTCGATCTCGACGGCCGCAATGAACGGCACCGGTACGGGCGTCAATGTTAAATTGTTATACTTGTTCGTTATTGTCTCTTTTGCTTCCAGCGAACATTATGATCGGTATCCATCCATGGCTTCAGCAAGATATTGTCCATTTTGTAAATCAGGCCTGATCTTGATGCCGGGGCGATTCACTTGCCCCGAGCAGATTTAATGAGCCCCAGGCTCCACAAAAAAGGCCCGCACCATTTGGTGCGGGCTTTTTTGTGGAGCAGGATACGGGAATCGAACCCGCGTGTTCAGCTTGGGAAGCTGACATTCTACCATTGAACTAATCCTGCAATTTTTCGCGGTAAGGGTATTATACCACGCCGTTTTATTTTTTCAAGTAAAAATCCGAGAAAAGCCCCCTGAGGCCAGGTGATATTTGTCCACTGCGCCGCATAGGGATTAAAGGCGGGGGACTATCCCCGCCTTTAAGAACGCAGGGGGGATATACTTTGAAAAAAGCGGTTATTATTATGATGATTCTTGTTATGGCGTTTTTATCCATTCCCGTATATGCCGCCGACCTAGAAATGGATATGGACACAGGGGACGTGCCCGCCTCCGTCTTTCTGGATGGTGACATCCCAGTGAGTACCGCGGACATTAATATTCCGGCGCCATCGGCCATTCTTATCGAAAAGGAGACCGGTACGGTAATCTATGAGAAGAACGCGGACGAGAGGCTGGAGCCCGCGAGTGTTACTAAAGTCATGACGATACTTCTCATAGTAGAGGCACTGGAGGCCGGTACATTTACGTTGGACGATGTGGTCCCTGTCTCTGCCTATGCCGCAAGTATGGGCGGGAGTCAGGTCTATCTCGAAGAGGGCGAAAAGATGTCCGTTCGAGATATGCTCAAGGCCATTGTAGTCTCGTCCGCAAACGATGCGGCCGTTGCCATGGCGGAATATATCAGCGGGACGGAGTCCGCCTTTGTTGCGAAGATGAACGAACGCGCGGTCTCCCTTGGCATGGCGAACACTTATTTCTGCAACTGCACCGGCCTGCTCGACCAGCCGGACCACCTGACTACGGCACACGACATCGCCCTGATGTCGCGTGAGCTCATACATCATGACATGATCAAAGAATTTACAACCATTTGGATGGACACCCTGCGCGGCGGTGAATTCGGCCTCTCAAATACCAATAAGCTCATTTATTACTATGACGGCGCGACCGGCCTGAAGACTGGTTTTACACACTCCGCGGGATACTGCCTTTCGGCCACCGCCTTGCGCAACGGAGTTGAATACATAGCGGTCGTAATGAACTGTGAGACATCCGCAGACCGCTTTGAGAGCGCAAAAACGCTCCTCAGTTACGGTTTTGCGAATTACACACTGATCGAAACAATACCGGACGGGGCATTGCCGCCTGTCCCGGTCACGCTCGGAGAGTCAGATTATGTCCAGCCCGTTCCCGAGACCGAGGATTACCTTCTTGTTACTAAAAGTGCCGTCCCCACCATAACTAAGTCGGTAGAGCTGGCGGAGGGTTTAAAGGCTCCTGTAACAGCCGGCCAGCTGATGGGTACGCTTACCATATCGGACGGGGAAAATATTCTGGCCGAGGTTCCTATCGTAGCCGGGGACGACGTGGAAAGGCTTACCTGGGGCCAGGTGTTCCTGTCTCTCATGGAACTCCTCTTCGCGGGGGCATAACATTTAAAGTGAAACTTGTAAACAAATAATAAATTCGGTCATTTCCCGGTTGAAGTACCGGTAAAAAAATGTTAAAATCATAATACAGGATAGCCCCCTCATATTCATTACACATTTTGAAAGGAGTGGTCCACATGGTTAAGGTCATCATGGGTCTAAAGGGAGCCGGTAAGACCAAAAAATTGATAAGCCTAGTGAATAAAGCCGCGGAAGAAGAACACGGCGATGTAGTCTGTATCGAAAAGGGTTCCAAGTTGACCTATGACATCCCATACAAAGTCCGTCTTATTGAAGCTAAGTCTTACAGCTTCGGCAATTATGATTTTTTAAAAGGCTTTTTGAGCGGCCTGCACGCGGGCAATTATGATATTACACACGTCTTTATCGACGGGCTCCTTAAAATGGTAGACGATTCCTCCTATGCTAAGCTTGAATCATTTCTCGATTGGTGCGAGACGTTCAGCGACAAGGAAAACGTAAAATTTACCATGACCATTTCCGCAGACGACGAGCTTGCCACTCCCGGGATCAAAAAATATTTCTAATTTATTACGATGTTTACGGGCGCCGGAAAAAACCGGCGCCCTTTTCGGCTTTTCTGTGTTTGACGAGCAAACAATTCGCTTTACTTACCAACGGCGTTATGGTATATATAGTTTTGTAAAAGTATTTTATGATTAATTTAATATATTGTCGAAAGATAGAGGGTCTTATAATGCTCCTGACGGACGGTTACGGCGTCAAACGGCACCGCGCATATTTTGTCGAAGCGCTCATGTTTCTCGCTTACGTATGTTTTACCGCATCCTGGTTCGCAGCCTCGCGCCTCATGCCCGAAATCAAGGATTTTTTTGGACTTACGCACATACCAGCCGCTGTAAATAATGCAATAACAGTGTCCAAGATTCTTGGAAATTTCCTCGCAGCCGGCATCTTTGTGAAACTCCAACCAAAAAAAGCTATGGGACTTGCCATGGCACTCCTCGTTCTCGTGGGAGCTGGTGCGTTCACAACATGTTTCCCGATTTACATATTTTCGCGCTTCCTCATGGGTTTTGGCGGAGCTCTTATTGTCGTATATTTCAGCCCTGTAGTCATTTTTTATTTTCCACCGGAAAGGCGCGCACTATTAAATGGCCTGAACACTATTGCCGGTCCCGTGGGAAACGTTATCGGCCTTGTGGCGGCAGTTCCTCTCACGGCCGTCTTCGCCGGGAACTGGAGACTGACTGTTATCACCTTTTCCGTGTGCAGCCTGGTCATTTTTGTACTTTGGATAATTTTTGGCCAGGACTTTTCCGTCGCGCCAAAGTCTGAGAGCATCGGGAAATATGGCTATAAAGAGGGTCTGCGAGACCCGTTTAACTACATAATCGCGCTCACCTATGCCGGATGGCTTGTTCTAATGATGTTTATGGGAAATTTATATTACCTCAATCCTGACGCGCCCTCAAACGCTGCCAACGTTTCATGGCTTATGCCTTTAGGGGGAATAATTTCGACCCCATTTGCTATTCTGGCAGTAAAAAAGCTCAAAAGACGGCTGCCAATAATTCATATATGTGGGGTTTTATATACGCTTTTGGCGTTATCTATTATGATAGTAAAAGATCCCGCGGTTATAACCGTTATCGCACTCATCACAGGTTTTGTGGCCTTTCTTCCGATAACGAGTTTTATGACCATACCGCAGGAGCTCCCAAATATGAATCCCCAGAAGCTCTCGGTTATTATGGCGCTTTACTGGGCATTCTCATATCTGTTCGAGACGATAATCTACACCATACTCACAGCGATAATAAACCGTTGGGGATTTACCTTCCCGCAGTATGCGGCTGTCGCGCTGTCACTCATGTTCTGCCTTGTTAGCTTTTTTCTGCCCGAAACCGGCCCAGGGAAGAAAAAAGGCCTCGCCTGTCAACAGAAAGCGTAAGAGCCCAGGGCTCACATAGCAGATACAAAGCTGAACAAAAGCAAGAGGCCCCTACAAAAAAAGGGACCTCTTTAGCGCTTTTTGGGGCCATATTCTTCTATACATGTTCCTTGTTTTTTGTTATAATTCTAGTTTATAGGAAGTACACCAGTGTGTAGCATTTTTGCCGTGTATATGGCGTAAAAGCAGGAGGTGCAACTCATGAAAATAACGGCTCTTATTGAAAATACCGCGAGCTCACCGGAACTCCTAAGCGAACACGGGCTCTCCTTCTATGCCGAGACTGGAAATCACAGGCTGATGTTCGATTTTGGCCTCAGCGATGGTTATATAACAAACGCAAGAGCGCTCGGTATCGATCTGAAAACAGTGGATGCAGCTTTTTTATCACACGGTCATCATGATCACGGCGGCGGACTCGCCGCATTTCTGAACTTAAACAGCAAAGCGAATGTCTATGCCCACAAAGCCGCGTTTTCCCCTTATTTCGCAAAAAGGCCGACAGGAGAGACGAAATACATCGGACTCGACAGTGATTTGCCAAATGATCCCCGAATCATTCTCACGGACGATGTGACGGCGGTAGACCCTGCACTCACGCTCTTCGCCGGAGTCACGGGCCGCGAACTCTTTTCAGACACGAATAGCGTACTCATGGAGATGAGGGGCGACGAGCTCTTCGAAGACCGATTTCTGCATGAACAGAATCTTTTTATCGATGAGGGCGGAAGGACCGTTCTTCTCGCGGGGTGTGCGCACAACGGGATAATAAACATTCTTGAACGTTGTAAAAATGTTATAGGTAAACTACCGGACGTCTGCTTCGGCGGTTTCCACCTCTCGAACCCTACAGCCGGAACCTCCCTCCCCCAGGAGAAGATCGAGGCCCTCGCCGAACGGCTTCACGACTATCCAACCATTTTCTATACCTGCCACTGTACCGGGCTTTCTCCTTATGCGGCCCTGAAGGAAAAGCTCGGCGACAAGGTGAGGTATATCTCCGGCGGGGATACGATAGATGTCTGACCGGCGGCGCAGTATGAAAAATATCCTCAACGCTCCGTTCTTAACGGAGCTGTGCAGAATATGCACCGTTATGTATCAAAAGGGCTGGCATGAGAGAAACGGAGGGAATATAAGCCTTCTTCTGGACGAGGCTGAGGTTTCTCCCTATCTCGATACGTGCCGCCCCTCCCGCACTGTACCGCTCGAATATCCCTTAAAGGGCGCCTCAGGCAAGATTTTTCTCGTCACCGGAAGCGGCAAATACTTCCGCAGCACCGAGCGAGACCCCGAAAAAAATCTGGGCGTTATAAAGATATCGGAAGACGGCTCTTCATACGGCGTGCTCTGGGGCTTTTCAGACGGGGGTAAGGCGACGAGCGAGCTCGGGAGCCACCTTATGTGCCACCTCGCGCGGCTTGAAACGAATCTGAAAAACCGCGTTATTATCCACTCGCATCCGACTAATATCATCGCCATGACCTTTATCGAGGAGCTTTCAGACAATAATTTCACACGTATCCTCTGGCGCATGATAACGGAGTGTATTCTCGTCTTTCCCGACGGCATCGGGGTTCTCCCGTGGATGCCCTGCGGCGGAGACGATATTGCGCGAAGCACCGCAGCCAAGATGCATGAATACCGCATGGTAATATGGGGCTGCCACGGCATGCTCGCGGCGGGAAACGACACGGACGAGGCGCTCGGTCTCATCGAGACTGCGGAAAAAGCGGCGGAGATATATATGAAAACAGCCGGTCTGCCCATACGGCAGCACATACCGGATTCCGGTTTAAAAATCGCGGCCGCGATATACGGCCTTGCCCCGAACGAAAAATTTTTTGATTAGGGCTTGTTTGCAAAATCCCTGCGCCCGTCCTTTCACCGAACTTTGCGCCGGGCTGCGTCAAATTTCCTTGCCGGATGCAAAATCCGTCAGAAAATCCAAACATATTGATTTTACAAACAAACCCTAATTTCAACCGGAAACAGGTATAAGATTAACGCACATCAAACCATATAAGCGGAGTTATATATGAGTATTTTTGAACTATTCGTCCTGGCCGTCGGTCTCTCGATGGATGCATTCGCCGTGTCCGTCTGTAAGGGCCTCTGCATACGGAAGCTGAACCTCAAATCTGCGATAGTCGTAGGACTTTGGTTCGGCGGATTCCAGTCTTTAATGCCGCTCTTAGGATACTTTTTGGGTGTGCGCTTCAAGGGATATATCGTCTCGATCGACCATTGGATAGCCTTCGTCCTCCTAGGAGTCATCGGTGCCAGTATGATAAAGAACGCTTTTTCAAAGGAAAATGAAACGGGTTCCGGTGAGTCCCTCGCTTTCAGGGTTATGCTGCTCCTTGCGATTGCAACAAGTATAGACGCTCTCGCAGTCGGTATCACCTTCGCGTTTCTTGACGTTGCGATAATTCCGGCTGTCTCGTTTATTGGCGCTATCACATTCACCCTTTCGGCAGTCGGCGTCAAGATCGGGAATGTCTTCGGCACAAAATACAAGGCAAAGGCTGAATTTGCCGGAGGCGCTATTCTGATACTGCTCGGCACAAAGATACTGTTGGAACATTTGGGAATACTTTAAATAAAAAGTCCCGGGTACTTCTTAACTCTTTTCGCCGAGCGAAAGAATTTTCGAAAATCGCATTGCTCGTGCGTGATTGATTTTTGAAAATTGTGCGATTACAAGGCTGCCGGTGACATGCGCGGCGGAAGTCTTGCCACTCGAGGCTCCGCAGAACCGAGAACCATCTTTCGTTTTTGTCGGAAAACATGGTTTTTCGACAATTTGAAAGTCCGATACCGCGCCGGTATCGGACTTTTTTACTGTGTGCGTCACAAGAGCTCCCGCTCGATAAATTCAAGTATGTCTATCGCTTTCGGCGGGCAACCGCTAAGGCTTCTCTTGCAGTCCTTCGTGCAGGCGCCAACGCCTACTTTTCCGGGAACCCCCTTATATCCCTGACCGATGCATATCTTTTCAGATAAACGGTCCAGACGTCCCGCATCCTCAAGGCGCGAGAGCGCGTGTATAAGGCTCCCGTAACATGCGCTGCAGGCGTCCTTAGGCGCCGCATAGCGGGACAGGCGGTCTATCCTGCGCGTGGACCGCGTGCTTCCTGTCCCTGCGGTCGGGGCGTTTAGTTCCTTTATGTTTGCAAGTTTTGTGTCACAGCAGCCGATGCCGAGCTTCGCCGCCAGTTGAATATACGGCACGTCGCCTACCGAGTAACCCATAAGGTCACAGACATACGCGTCGCAAAGCACAGGGTCAAGGGCAGCCATCATTCGGTTCATCTGAACAGGATTGCCGCCTTCTTCAAAATCGAGATCGCCGCAGATGCCGTCGACGAGAATAAAGTCGTTTTTCGCCACCGTGTTCAGGTGGGCTATGGGCTTGTGCAGACCAAGAGAGTGAAATCTCCGTTTTTCTGAGTTTGGGATAACGCCCTTGTTGTTCTTGAGAGCGCAGGTGACGGTGGTCTGGCAGTGGCCCTTCAGGACCGGCATGTTTATCATGAAATCCACAGCCATAGCCGAGTCGCATATTTTTATTGTCATCCCGGCACAGCTATATTCATGCCAGGAATCCGCCTGCGTATCGATGAGCGGCACCCCGTATTTTGCGGACAGCTCAGAGTAGCCTGCCGTTTTGAAGGCCGCCTGCGTCCTTGCCCCTACCCACGAACCCTCTATTACCGAGATATCGGTAAACCCATTTTCGCGTAAATATTCGATCGTTCCGGCAAGTATTTCCGGATGCGTGGTCGCACCGGATTCGGGATGCGCAGCCAGAACCAGGTTCGGTTTCAGGCCTATCTTTTTCCTGCGGTCACCGATGATGTTCTCTATTGCCGCCTCGCGCAATAGTTTTTTGGCCATTTCCGCGGGGGAGTCCCCGTATATAACGAAAATATCTTTTTTATCCATAACGCGCCTCTCTATAAAAAGGGGGCGGGCATAAGCTCCCGCCCCCGACATGCAGCCAATTATTTTTTGAGTCCTTCCGCAATTTCACGCATCTTCGCGCCGTCTTTTGTCCAGAAATTATTCAGGATGGCGAGCTGGTCGCCGAGGCTGAAGTGCTTTACGCCGAGGTCAATATAATACTGTGCGGCATCGAGAGAACGAATTTCACACCTGGGCTGTACACCGTGGGCCAGGGCAACCTCAATGCAGTGGCGTTCAGCGGCTTTGCAGTCTTCAATATGGTCGTTGCGGTTCCAGCCGCGGCTCATGCTGTAATCCGAGGGGCCGAACTGGATCATATCGACACCGGGAACCGAGCAGATAGCCTCGATATTGTCGACGGCAGCGGCTTTTTCAATCATGAAGCAAAGAACGATCTCGCTGAGCCTCTTGGCATGGTCCATCTGCGGGATGTGCGGCTGAGTCCCTATGAAGCGACGGTTCGGATAGCCGAAATATCCGCCGTATTCCGGGGTCTCGGGCTTGACCATCTGGACTGTCTCGCGCACCTGCTCGGCATTGCGGCAGTCGGTGAACATAATGGACTGGAAGCCGGAGGCAATGGCTTTCTGCGCGACGTAGCCGCGGTTAAAAAAATCGACCTTTATCATGGTGCCCATCTCGTGGAGCTCCGCTGCACGGGCGATGTTCTCAAGATCCGGCTGCTCCATCGGGGAGTATTCCGCGACATACTCTATATAATCAAAATTGTGTGTGGAACCGACGACCTCAGTATAGAACGGCCATGCGCTCCAGAGGCGCGTGGAGGTGGAGGGGAGATCGCTGTCGAGGAGGTATCTGAGCTTGTTATAGTTCATAATTGTACTTTAGCTCCTTTAAATTTTTTATAGTTTTACCGGCCATTTGGGGGCTTTGCCCGAGAGAACTGAATCAATACCCATCGCCGCATGAAGGCCCATCCTGTCCATCGCCTCGGCGGTGAGCGCCGCGGAGTGCGGGGTGACAAGGACGTTCGCCATGCCGAATATCGGGTGCTTTTCGGGGGGCTCTTCCTTGAAAACGTCCAGTGCCGCGCCGAAAATGACGCCGTCTCTGAGCGCCTCGAACAGCGCGTCAAGGTCGACCACCTCGCCCCTTGCGCAGTTTATCACTATTGCTGTCTTTTTCATGAGGCCGAGAGTCCTTTTGCAGATGAGATCCGTCGTCTCTTTTGTCGCGGGGACGTGCAGGGAGATGAAATCCGCCTCACGGAATACGTCGTCAATATCCGCACGGAATTCTATACCCTCAGGAAATTTGTCGGCGGGTACATAGGCGTCGTACCCGATAACCTTCATTCCGAAAGCGGCGGAGGCCATGTGCGCAACTTTCTGTCCAATACGGCCGGTACCAATAAGACCCAGAGTCTTACCCTGGAGGTCCAGTCCCTTATAGGTGTTTCGGAAGCCCCATTCGCCATCGCGGACTCCCTTGTCAAACCGGGCAAAATTATGGGCGGCGGCGACCATCATGCCGATGGTGTGCTCCGCAACGGAGATGCCGTTAGACTCCGGCGCGAAGGTGACGACGATGCCGTGCTCCCTGCAGTATTTAAGGTCTATGTTATTTACGCCTACACCGTGGCGTCCGACTACCTTTACATTTTTGGCGGCGGCCAAAACCTCCGCGGGATAAGGTGCCGTGCGCACAAGGAGCCCGTCAGCGCCGGCCACCTCTTTTTTCAGTACCTCGATATCATTGCTGCCGGTGCCGATTACAACCTCATATCCGCGTTCCTTTAAATAGTTCTTTCCGGCCTCGGTTATATCCTGAGGTATCACAACTTTTAGTGCCATAACTTGTCCCTTCCTTATAACAACGCGCGCCATTCGGCACACACTTTTAATAATATCGACTATATCACCGGGCCTTTCCGTTGTCAATAAACGGAGATCAGCCGGAGCTATTGACAGAGTCCCCGGTAATAGTATAATAATTATGTAATTTTATACCTGTCTCCACTCGAAAGGAGGAGAAATATGTCAGTTGACCCAATGACAAAGATAAGCTATGGCCTTTATGTGCTCACAGCCAGAGACGGCGAAAAAGACAACGGCTGTATAATCAATACCGCCTCACAGGTGACGATCAGTCCCAACCGAATAACGATAGCGGTGAGCAAACTGAACTTTACTCATGATATGATAGTAAGTTCCGGGAAATTCAATGTCTCATGCCTCACGGAGGAGACCCCGTTTAAGGTATTCCGGCACTTTGGCTATCAGTCCGGACGCAGTACGGACAAGTTTGAAAGCTGTGAAAATGAAAAAAGGAGCGAAAACGGCCTGCTGTACTTACCGCGATATACAAACGCCTTTATATCCGGCAATGTGGTCACTGCCACCGATCTCGGCACCCACACGCTCTTTCTCGCCGACGTGACAGAGGCGGAGGCGCTCACGTCCGATGAATCGCTCACATATTCGTACTATTTTAAAAATATTAAGCCCGCACCGCAGCCCACTTCCAAAAAAGGCTGGCGGTGCAAGATTTGCGGATACATTTATGAGGGTGAGGTGCTTCCGCCGGATTTTATCTGCCCCATATGCAAACACCCGGCCTCCGACTTTGAGAAAATCGAATAAATGCAAATGCGGCTCGGACAGATAAATCCGCGCCGCATTTTATTCGACTAGCCTAAAATTTTTTTTATCTCGGCATATATTCCGTCGGCGAATCTCGCGTGGGTCTCCTCGGTCATATGTATGCCGTCGGTGTCACTGACCTTTCCCCATTTGGAGGCGTCGGCAAAATGACAGCCCATCTCAGAGGCCTGAACTTTGTAATAACCGGCCAAAACCTCGGACTTTGCAATAGCACTCTCGGCGAACGTCTCGCCCATCGGCAGCTGCATTATGCAGTCCCGGATCGGCATCGGCGCGAGGATAAGTATCTCGGGCGGCTGCGGTGGGACATTTCCGCACGGATACGCCCTAATGCCTTTTATAATTTCGGCAAGGCCGTTCGTAATATCCCGGGGGGTCGCCGTGAAGCGTATCTTCGTATCGTTGGTACCGAGCATGACGACTACAAGGTCGAACGGGCGCTGCATTTCGAGCGTACAGTTCAGGGTTGCTCTGCCGTTCCTGTTCGGGGTTACGGGGTCTTCAAAAACAGTCGTGCGGCCGTTTAATCCAGCCTCAATGACGCGATAGTCTTCGCCGAGTTTTTTCTGCAGAATGCCTGTCCAGCGTTTTTCATAAGGATGGCGGCAGTCCGGTTTTCCGGGAATCCATCCCCAGGTGTTTGAATCGCCGTAACAGAGAATGTTCTTCATATTATCCTTCCTTTCGGCGTTCCGAAACCGGAGCGCATATTTTTTGCCGGAGAGAGAACTTTCGCGAGTAATATTTTACCATAGAGGGATGGCTCATGCAAGAGTACCGCTTTTTACCCGTTTTTTTACTTAAGCGCCGAAAATCTCTTTTTTTCGCGATAATCCCATCTGTCTATTGACGATGTTGAAAAATAAGATAAAATATCTTATATGTGTTTGGTGTCCACCACACGTTTTTGGAATCACGGAGGGACAAAATGAACAGATTGGGTTTTGACAACGAAAAATATCTTAAGCTGCAATCGGAACATATAAGAGCGCGTATCGCAATGTTCGGCGGTAAGCTCTACCTTGAGTTTGGTGGCAAGCTCTTCGACGACTTCCACGCCTCGCGCGTACTGCCGGGCTTCAGGCCCGACAGCAAAATAAAGATGCTTATGGAACTCAGCGACCAGGCGGAGATAGTTATCTCAATAAACGCATCCGATATTGAGAAAAATAAGGTTCGCGGCGACCTCGGCATTACCTACGACCTCGATGTCCTGCGGCTCATAGATGCTTTCCGCGGATTCGGCCTTTACGTCGGGAGCGTCGTTTTGACGCAATACGGTGCGCAGCCGGCTGCAGAGGCTTTCCAGAAAAGGCTCGAGACCCTCGGTCTCACCGTCTACCGCCACTACCCGATTAAGGGTTACCCTTCCGACATAGATATCATCGTCAGCGATGATGGTTACGGAAAAAATGATTATATTAAAACGACGCGTTCCCTCATCGTGGTAACCGCTCCGGGACCCGGAAGCGGCAAGATGGCAACCTGTCTCAGCCAGCTCTATCACGACCACAAGCGCGGCATATCCGCCGGCTACGCCAAATTTGAGACCTTCCCCATATGGAATCTACCGCTGAAGCACCCTGTTAATATTGCCTATGAGGCGGCAACAGCCGACCTCAACGACGTCAACATGATTGATCCCTTCCATATGGAGGCTTATGGCAAGCTCTCTATAAACTATAACCGCGACGTGGACATTTTCCCCGTCCTCTCCGCGATATTTGAGCAGATATCCGGCTCCTGCCCGTACAAGTCCCCTACGGATATGGGCGTCAATATGGCGGGTAGCTGTATAGTTGATGACGCCGCTGTGAGGAGCGCTTCCCTTGCTGAGATAGTGCGCCGGTTTTACGCTGCGATGTGCGACCGCAGGAAGGGCCTCTCCGACGGCAACGACGTTGTTAAAATTAAGCTCCTCATGAAAATGGCAGGCATAACTTCTGAGTACAGGCACGTTTCGGCCGCGGCGCTCAAAAAGGCTGCCGACACCGGTGAGCCTGCAGCTGCTATTGAACTCAATGACGGCCGTATAATAACCGGCAAGACCTCAAATCTTCTGGGTGCGACTTCGGCCATGCTGTTAAACGCCTTAAAGGTTCTCGGAGGTATAGACGACGAAACACATCTCATTTCCCCGCGTGTCATAGAGCCTATACAGGACCTCAAGGTAAACCACCTTGGGAATCACAACCCGCGTCTTCATACGGACGAGGTCCTGGTTGCGCTCTCCGTCTCCGCCGCAACCGAGAGTGCAGCGGAAACTGCCATGCAGCAGCTCGCAAACCTGCGCGGGTGCGAGGCGCATTCCACCGTCATTCTCTCGGAGGTCGATGTAAGCGTCATGAAAAAACTTGGCATTAACCTCACCTGCGAGCCCGTCTATCAGAGCAAAAAACTGTATCATAAATAATACTTTTCTCAAATATTCCTCGCAAATTCACATAAAAAGATGTATAATCATAAATAATGTGGTTTATGGTGAGAGGCCTATGGATACTTTAAAACTGAACATTCCCGATATGCTGGGGCGACAGATGAAAAGCGGCAGCCTCTCGCACGCATATATCATCTCGGGGCCACCGGGTTCCGGCAAAAAGGGACTCGCAGAAACACTTGCCGCCGCCATTGTCTGCTCTTGTGATAAAGACAAGCCCTGCAAAACCTGCAGCCACTGCCGCAAAGCCTTTGCGGGGATACACCCCGACATACGCTGTGTAACGCGTGAAAAAGATAAGAAAGAGATAACCGTGGGACAGATGCGCGAGGTGCGCGCAGATGCCGCCGTAGTCCCAAACGAGGCAGCCAAAAAAGTTTATATCATATATGAGGCAGACAACATGGGCATCAGCGCGCAGAACGCCATTCTCAAGCTGTTGGAGGAACCGCCCTCTCATGCCGCATTTATCCTGACCGCCGAAAATCCGGCCGGGCTCCTGCCCACCGTGCGTTCACGCTGCGTGGAGTTCAGTCTGCTCCCCCCCTCCAGAGTAAACATCGATGAGGACGACGGTAGGGCGGCCGAATTTATGGCGCTTTTGGCAAATGGCAACAGGCTTGGTCTTACAGAGTTTTTGTTTTCACTTGAACGTATGGACAAAAACGACTTTGCAATTTTCTGCCGCCTGATAAAGCGTCTTTCGATGGACATGCTGCGCGGTCACTACGCCGGAGGAGAATCGCCTATCACCTGCGGAACGCTCATTCGCGTCATACGCATTTTTGAAGAAGCGGAAAGATATATTGATTTTAACGTGGGCACAGGACATATAACTGGTCTAGTGCTGGCCGAGCTCCTATAGAGCTCCCACCGGAAATGAGGAAAAAGATTGACAGAGGTAATAAGCGTACGTTTTAAAAATAAGGGAAAGGTATATTACTTCGATCCTGCTGGGACGATGGCCGAAAAGGGAGAATACGTTATCGTAGAGACCTCAAAAGGCCTTGAATTTGCCGAATGTGTCATGGGGAATCACGGCGTTGAGGATTCGTCCCTAATACCTCCCCTGCGCCCCGTCATCCGCGCGGCGTCGCCCGAGGATATTTCCCGTGCTGAGTTGAACCGCAAGAAAGAAGCAGAGGCGTTCGAAATATGCCGTGAAAAAATTGAAAAGCACGAGCTGGACATGAAGCTTGTTGACGTCGAGTATAATTTTGAAGGGAACAAAATCCTTTTTTTCTTCACTTCAGATGGGCGCGTCGATTTCCGCGAGCTGGTAAAAGAACTTGCCTCAATATTCAAGACCCGCATCGAGCTGCGCCAGATCGGCGTACGCGATGAGGCGAGGATGCTCGGCGGGCTTGGTATATGTGGAAAAACATTCTGCTGTTCGCAGTTTTTGGACGATTTTCAGCCGGTCTCAATAAAAATGGCCAAAACGCAGGGCCTTTCGCTTAATCCTACCAAGATATCAGGTACCTGCGGAAGGCTGATGTGCTGCCTCAAATACGAGCAGGACGCCTATGAGGATCTGGTCAAAAACGTTCCGAAGGTGGATGCCTTTGTAGAGACGCCACTCGGTAAGGGCACGGTCATCGACGTGAACCTTCTGCGAGGGGAAGTACGCGTGCGGCTTGATGAGCAGGCGGACAATTCTCTTAAGACCTTTGCTGCGGAGGATCTGGAGATTTTAGGCGGCAAGGCAAAGCGCGCCGAGTTTCTTGCTGCGCGCGCCGAAGGTAAGCTGGAGGACGCGCGTACCACCCGTCAGCAAGCGCAGCGGCCCGCTTTCAAAGCCACACCCAAGATTGAGCCGGAGCTTTCGGCTAAATCACCATCTGCAAATAAGTATTCCGCTGTTATGCAGGACTCGGCCGGCGGGAACGCACCCGAGGTAAAATCCGGAGATAAGCCGGATACAAAAGCAGAGCAAAGGCCGCATACGCACCACAGGCGCGGCGGGAAGCTTATGCCTCAGGAGAACGGTGCCCCACCGAAGTCCGACAGGTCAACAGGTGACCTCGGGCCGAAATTCAGACCCGGCATAAAAAACGAAAATCCTCTCCAGCAGACAGACGGTAAGCCGTCCGGCGACGGCAGGGTCAAAAAGAACAGGAGCCGCCACCGCCGTTACGGCGGTCCGAAAGCACCTGACAGCGGGCAAAACGGAGGTGCTCCGTCGAAACCGCAGTCTTAGTGTCAAAAAGTTATTAAAAACTCGGCTTGACTCGGCGGTGAAAATGTGTTAGTATAATGGGGCGCCATAAAAAAGATTGCGCCTAATTATATCGCGGGGTAGAGCAGTCCGGTAGCTCGTCGGGCTCATAACCCGGAGGTCGTAGGTTCAAATCCTGCCCCCGCAACCATATTGTGCAAGT
>JBFWIW010000040.1:0-28110 GCA_050253535.1 Oscillospiraceae bacterium | reverse complement strand
GTGGCGATGGTGACGGACGGGAGATATTCCGGCGCAACCCGGGGACCCTGTGTAGGCCATGTTGCTCCGGAGGCGTGGGACGGCGGCCCGATCGCCGCAGTTGAGAACGGAGACATCATCGAGATAGACATGGGTAATCACAGTATTAACGTGCTATTGTCGGACGAGGAGATATCGGCGCGGCTATCCAGGCTTCAGAAACCGGAAAAACCGGCGGAGGGAATGCTTGCGGCTTACCGTAAGGGTGTCTCCGGCTCCGACGAAGGCGCCCTCTGGCTGTACTGATAATGCAGGGACCCCCCGGTTCAAATGAACCGGGGAGTCCCTGCATTGAATTAGTAGTAATTACAGGCACGCAGGACTTTTTCAATAGTCCTCGCAAAGGTCATGGACATCTGATGGGTGACAAAAGGCTTTTCGCCGTCCGTGATACAGCGGCCCAGTTGTTCAATCTCAAGCGTGTAGTTGTCCGGCGTGTCAACCGTTACGGTCTCTACCGAGTCGTCGCGTACGATCCTGTATGTGAGAGTACCCTCCTGATTGAAACGGATGTCTGAGAATAGAGTGCCTTTTGTGCCGTAAACCACGACGCGGTCTCCGCGCCGTCCGGAGCACATGGCGCAAAATACACTGGCCTTAACGCCGCTCGGGAAACTGAGATAAGCTGTCGTAAAATCGTCGATATGTTCGCCGTTAAAATGTGCCGAGGCCCCCACCTCCATAGGTTCCTCGCCCAAAATACCGAGGATCATGCTGATGTTGTAGCAGCCAAGGTCATATACGGCGCCGCCCAGCGTCTCTCGCTTTATACGGATATCGTCGGTGTAACCTGGAGTTATAAACGTGGTCTCTATGACGGTCACTTCGCCGATTGCGCCCTCGGCTATCTTCTGCCGGATAGACTTTATCGCGGGGCTGTGAAGATAGGCGAACGCCTCCATGAAGATGACGCCCTCCCTGTCGCAGGCATCTATCATTTCCTGTACGTCCGCGGGCGTTCCCGAGAGGGGCTTTTCACATAGAATGTTCTTCTTCTTTTTAGCGGCCTTTATAACCCACTCCTTGTGCATGTGGTTCGGGAGCGGGATGTAAACCGCCTGAATTTCCGGGTCGTCGAGAAGGGCTTCGTAGCTGCCGTAAGCCTTTTTGAAGCCAAATATTCCGCGAAATTCCTCAGCCTTAGCGAGTGTGCGGCTGGCGATACCATAGAGCTCACAGTTTTTTGCTTTCAGCATGGCGGGGATGGTGCAGGTCCTTGCAATATTGGCGGTACCGATAACGCCCCATTTGATTTTATCAGACATTAAAACGACCTCCCGTTTAATATATTGATAATATTATATTATCACGGTCCCGACGGCATGTCCAATATTTACTAATAGATTATTGTAGAAAAAAATATAAGCTGTTATAATACTTGTTAAATGATAAAAGGAGGGTTCGGAAATGGAACAGTCAGAACAGATAAAACTCAGCAGCGCGGAACTGGAGAGAGTGGAAAAACAGGAAAACGAACTTATATTTTCAGAATTCGGAAACGAGGATGCGCTAAAACTCGGCCTTATGATAATAGAACATGCGAAGAAATATGGCTGGGCGATGGCGGTAAATATCGAAGTGTGTGACACGCGCTGTTTTTCTTATCTGATGCCCGGAACCACGGCGGAAAACCTCAACTATATGAGACGAAAGATAAACTTGGTGCACTATTCCGGCCACAGTTCTTACTACTGCCACCACCAGCTCATAGTGAAGGGCAAAGACCTTGTGAAGGACCACGGCCTTACGGATGCTGACTATGTTGCGGTAGGCGGAAGTTTTCCGATAAAAATAAAAGGCGGCGCCGTCATCGGCACAGTGACAGTTTCGGGCCGCCCGCATAAAGAGGATCATCAGCTCGTGACAGAGGCGATAGCCAGGTTTCTTGACAGCAAATAAAAAATGTTTTGTATGATTTATTGTTGGAGAAGTGATGAGTTATGAACATACGGGAACTGCAAAGGGCGCTTGATACCTTTGAGATGGTGGATCTCTCTCACAGCTTTTACACCGGAATGCCCAAATGGCCCGCGCATGAGTCGTTTTCGCAGAGACGCACCGCCTTATATGAACATGGTTCGTACCACAACATGCTCGCGGTGCATGAGCACAGCGGCACGCATATTGACGCTCCCGCTCATTTTGTGCGGGAGGGCGAGTGGCACAAATTTTTGGACGAACTGCCGCTCTCCTCGTTCTTCGGCCGCTCGGTCAAGATAGACATGCGCGGAGTCCCAAAATGCTACGGGGTGACGGCCGAGGATATTGAGAAGTGGGAGGCGGAGCACATAGCGATAGAGGAGGGCGACGTTGTCCTGTTTGATTTCGGTATAACCGACGCGTGGGAGAGGCGCGAAAACGAGCGCATAGTCATGGATTGGCCGGGACTCACGGGAGATGCCGCGGCATGCCTGCGCGATAAAAGGGTTAAGATCATCGGAACTGACGCTATCGCGCTTGACATATTCGGAAACGTAGGTGACCCCGCCCACCATACGCTCCTCGGCAGCGGGATACTGATTCTCGAAAACATAGCGAACCTTCACAAAATGCCGGTTGAGGGTTATTTCATGTGTCTGCCGCTGAGGATTGAGAACGGCTCGGGCTCGCCGATAAGGGCCGTCGGGCTGATACCGAGGAAATGACAAGAGGCAAAGGGGCTGCCTCGGTATTTGATATTTAAGAATAGCTGATCACAATATATTAAACTCTATGAGTATTAAAAAATGTGAAGAAATCACTCCCGGCTTCACGCACGTCGGGAGTGATAATTTCAAGGCAGGCACGACCATATGAAATATGGCGACACGAGGTATCGGTGTAATACGGTAAAAGTAAGAGAGGCCGGATGAAAAAAGTAATACGTTTTGCCATATACTTTCTTGGACTTGCCACGCTCTCACTCGGCGTAGTGCTCAACACAAAGACCACATTGGGAGTCGCTCCGATAAACTCGATAGCGGTCTGCGTGACAGTGCTCTCAGGTATTTCGCTCGGCAATACGACGCTCGGACTGCACATTGTTTTTGTAATCGGGCAGGCGGCGATAAAAAGAAAGAACTTTAAATGGTATGACCTTCTGCAGGTGCCTGTAAGTGTGGTGTTCAGCATGTTTATAAGCCTTTATGACGGAATGCTGCAGCTTAACCCCGAAGCTATCTGGGCGAAACTCGCAATTTTAGCGGCTGCATGCATTCTGACGGGGATCGGACTCTCGATGATTTTAGATATGCGCATTGTTCCCTGTGCGCCGGACGGTTTAACGCTGGCGTTTGCGGACGCACTGGGGCGTGAGACTGGATTTGTAAAGAACATATTCGACTTTGCCTGCGTTCTTGTAACAGTGGCCATAGGGCTCGTTTTTGGCGGCAGGGTTATCGGTATAGGAGCGGGGACAATTGTTACGATGATTGCGGTCGGTCGAATCGTGTGGTTTTTCAATAGGCTGTTCAAGAATAAAATACTGGCGATAGCCGGAATGGAAGAACGGGAAATTACACAGGTTGAGGAAGAGGTGTAACATGGACAGAAAGTTCAGATCTAAGGTGGACGGCTGGTTTTATATAATCGTAGCGACATTTACGGTTATCCCGGTAATATGGCTTATACTGTGGATGGAGAACGGCGGCTCTTACCTCTTTGCAGCGGTCATTTTCCTGATATCGGATGCTGGGCTTATATATCCGATCTTTCTTGACACGGTCTATACGTTCGAGCCGAACGGCCTGCGCATAAAAGCCGGATTTGTAACAAACATTCAAATAGCTTACCAAGATATAACGGGCTTTTTTGAGACTGTTGAATCAGGTCCATCCCCCGCGCTCTCGGGGGACAGGATACGCATAGATTTCCGTACGGAAGCGGGAGAAGCTGGACGGATACTCGTCTCCCCGGCGCAAAAGGCAGCTTTCATGGAAATGCTTAACAAAAAGACGGCGCCTTACAAAGACTCGGAGCGGGATATGTAAACAATATGTGACCGCTGTTGACAAAAGTCGCACGGTATTATATTTTTATTAGAATGGCAATAAACCCCGTGGAGGACAGAAAATGAAAAAAAGCAGGATAATAGCAGCTGTTGTCGTTCTGGTACTTTTCGGAACCGCAACGGCGGGTTTCTCGTACCTGACTATGGAGGTATACAAACCGGAGAAGGGTATTAAGCAGGAACTCAAAGATGAGGGCGCAACAAGAAAGGGATACATCGTACTCGGCGATGAGACGGCGGATACCGCCCTGGTGTTCTATCCCGATGAAAAAGTGAATTATATGGCCTACGGTCCGATTATGGCGCTCATTGCTGAAAAAGGGTATATGTGTATCGTCCCCGAGATAGCGACAGGTCTTGCAACTCTGGACTACAAAGCGGCTAAGGATGCGATGGAGGATTATTCGGAAGTCACGACGTGGTATATAGGTGGACACGGCCTCGGCGGTCAGGCAGCGGCAAAATATGCCGTGGGAAACGCCGATAAATTTTCCGGAGTTGTTCTTTTGGCCTCATTTTCGAAAAAAGATCTGACCGGGACAAATCTATCCGTCCTGTCCGTTTACGGAGACTGCGACACGGCGTTGGATATGGTGAAATACGGAGAATATCGCTCAAATCTCCCTTCAAAATTTACGGAATTAATTATTGAGGGCGGAAACCACGCGCAGTTCGGAAGCTATGGCGGCGCCCAGGTAAAGGACTCGGAGGCGGAAATTTCTCAGGATGAACAGCAAGAAACAGCGGCTGAAGCGATAACAGCTTTCATGGACGGCAAGGATTAAAGGCAGGGAGAAGAAAAGTATGCGCACACAAGTATTCCAGTTGCTCGGAAAGACCTTTCAGATAAAAAAGCTTGATCTGCGCGAGTATGCGAAGATCAGGGGCAATAAGGTCACCTTCGAATTGGAGAGATACAGAGCCCAGGGGCTTGGCAACATAGCATATGTTACGGCCACCGGCTTTTTTGGGCTTTTCCGTATGGAGACGCTCGTCATAACCCCGCTTGATCGCGACGTGCCAATGATGATAGCCGATAAAGTCATGATAATGGGCACAAATGAGCTTGTCATAGAGCTATACGATACGTTGATTGATAAAAAGCTCCTTGATTCGGAATATATTAAAAAAATGGACGGGCACCGTGCGGCGGCCTCAGACCTGAAGGATAACAAATTGGCAGAGAAGGAATATGATAATCTAAAACTCTCGCCATCCGTATCAAAAATAGGAATAATGAAGAAGGCGGAGCTGGACAGCCTGTTCCGCTCATATATGAATGAGTTTGCTCAGATGGCTAAAGAGGCGCCGGAGGTCGGAAACAGCGTGGAAAAGACAGTCCTGCAGGAAGCCTTGATGAATCAGTTCATAGAAAAGGGCAACCCGTTCGCGGACGTCTTCAAACGAACTCTGGATGAAGACAAGGTGCGTCTGCTGTTTTCGAGGTTCATCTTCGGAATTATGCCGTAATTCTTTGTGTATAGACAGTGCTGTTATTACAGGCATTCCAAAAAATTGCACAGAACAAGGGCGTGACTTTGAATGTCACGCCCTTGTTCTGTGATTATTTAATATCCGGCGCCCTTCATTGCGGACACGGCCGAAGAAGTGTAGCGGCCGTAGAGGCCACGGCGCGGGGGATGCGGTTTTATACCGTTTTTCGCCCTTTCGGCGAGTACGCCGTCAACAACATCGGGCGGGACGAGCTTTCCGTTAATTCCGACGATGTCCAGTCTGCGGTTATGGATATCGTAGAAAATGATATCACCGGTCTTGATAAACGCGAGCGGTCCGCCGGAGGCTGCCTCGGGGGAGACATGGCCGATTGCGGCGCCTCTGGTGGCGCCTGAGAAACGCCCGTCGGTGACAAGTGAGACGGTGCCGTTTAGTCTCTCGTCGCAGACAATAGCCTCGGTGGTCATGAGCATTTCGGGCATGCCTGAGCCTCGCGGGCCCTCATAGCGGATAACGATGACGTCGCCCGGATCGATTTTTCCATCGGCCACGGCGTCATAGGCATCCTCCTCGCAGTCGAAGACCTTGGCGGGCCCCTGATGGACGCGGAGGCTCTCTACGCAGGCGGAATATTTTATGACGGAGCCCTCTGGAGCGAGGTTGCCTTTGAGAATGGCGACGGAGCCGATTTCCTTGACTTTGTCGAGAGGGAAGATGACGTCCTCGCGCTCTAGTCCGTAATTGTGCAGGTAACCGATATATCTCTCGAAGAAACCGTCGGCGACCAGGTCGTCCAGGTTCTCGCCCAGCGTCTTTCCGGTGACGGTCATGACGTCGAGGTGGAGATAATCCTTAAGCATAAGCTGAACCATCGGTATGCCGCCCGCAAACCAGAAGGACTCGGTCAGTTGGTCGCCGGAGGGATCGATATTTCCGATGTGCGGTATTTTGTGATTAATTTCGTCGAAGAGCTCGGGCTCGATTTCAAAGCCGAGCTCTCTCGCGATGGAGGGAAGGTGGATGGTGGCGTTTGTGGAGCCGCCGATCGCGCTGTGGATGATTATGGCGTTTTCGAAAGCATCCCGGGTCATGATGTCGCTCGGCTTAATGTTCTTCTCTGCGAGTACCATTATCTGCCTGCCTGCGCGTCTCGCGTTCGCCAGTATATCGCGCATGGTAGCCGGCATGAGAGCGGAACCCGGGAGAGCCATGCCCAATGCCTCGGACATGCACTGCATGGTGCTCGCCGTACCCAAAAAGGTGCAGGCGCCGCAGGACGGGCATCCGGTCTTCTTATAGTCCATTATCTCGTGCTCGGAGACGGTGCCCCTCTTCTCACGAAGGGATATATCTCCCGCGACGAGTGACGTCGTCATATTGGGACCAGGCCTCATACTTCCGCCGGGAATAAAGACGGTAGGAACATTAAGACGCGCCGCCGCCTTGAGGTGCGCGGGGATGGATTTATCACAGGAGGAGGCGAGAATAAGCCCGTCCCACGGATGGACGTTCCCGTGTATCTCAACCATGTCGCATATGGCCTCGCGTGAGGCGAGAATAAAATTCATACCGTCGTGGCCCTGTCCGCAGCCGTCGCATATGTCAGTGGCGTGGAACTGGGCAGGGTGGCCGCCAGACTCATAAACGCCGTATTTAGCCTGTTCCATGAGGCCCTTGAGGTGGACACTGCCGGGGTGACTGTCTCCAAAAACATCCTCCAAGAGGATTTGGGGTTTTTTAATATCATATTCGTCCCAGCCGGAACCCATCTGAAGGGCATCAAACTGAGACCAGAGCTTGCGCTGAGGAGCACTTTTCGGTGGAAACATATATGTGGCCTCCTTAATAATTATAGTATCTATATAAAAATACTACCCTAAACACATTATAATGTCAATGTGAAATGATACCTCGGCAGTTTTATTTCCTCGCCCGTCCGTTGACATGTCAAAGCAAAAGTCTGTATAATACTGTTATCCCTTTAAACATAGGATAACAGTATTATTATCTATTCAAGGTCCGTGGGCGCTTAAGCGCCCACGGAGCCGGTAATACTAAACTCCATTATTAATGGAGTTTAGTTACCAAAGAAAAATGCGCGGAGGTATTAATATGAGCGATATATATGAAAAACTGTTGAGCTGCAGCAGACAGGTGCGGAAAAAAACCGATTTTGTGCCGGACGTGGCGCTCGTTTTGGGCTCGGGCCTCGGAGATTTTGCTGAGAATATAGAGGTGGAAGCGTCCGTGCCTTATTCGGATATAAAGGGCTTTCCCGTCTCGACCGTAGCAGGACATAAGGGCAGATTCGTTTTCGGATATCTCGACGGAGTTAAGATCGTCGCCATGCAGGGAAGAGTGCACTATTACGAGGGCTACGGCGTATCGGACGTTGTGCTCCCGACCCGCCTCGTGGGTATGCTGGGCGCAAAGATACTATTTCTTACGAACGCCGCGGGAGGAGTGGACCCGACTTTTTCAGGGGGAGACTTCATGCTCATCCGTGACCAAATAATGACGTTTTTTCCTAATCCTCTGGTCGGCGAGAACGCGGACAAGCTCGGCGTGCGTTTCCCGGATATGTCAAATATCTATGACAGGGATATTGCGGAGCTGATAAAAACCAGAGCTGCAAGTCTTGGCATACCGCTCAAAGAGGGCGTTTATCTACAGTTCACGGGTCCGAGCTTTGAAACACCGGCGGAGATAAGGATGGCGGGTATACTGGGCGCCTCTGCCGTTGGTATGTCGACAGGGTGTGAGGCCGTAGCGGCCAGGCACATGGGGCTTAAGGTCTGCGGTATATCCTGTATCGCAAACAAGGCGGCGGGGATATCCGGGTCACCGCTTACTCACGAGGAGGTACAGGAGACGGCAGGCCGCGTTGCTCCCATGTTCAAGCAGCTTGTGCGCGAGAGTATAAGAGACATGGCAAAGCTCGTTTAAGGGAGATCGGAAATGAAAAAAAGTACGACTATTGTTGCGGTATGCCTGATTGCGGTCTCGGTCATACTCGCAGTGATTTCGTTTCTGATCCTGCCGGACATGGTGACGGTACAGGTTACATTTTCCGGCGGTGCGGGCAACACGATGCCGAAACTTTTCGCCGTTGCCCTGCCATTTGTGATAAGCATAATTTTTGCGGTGATATACTGCAGAAAAGACGATAATAAGAGATATCTGTTTCTATCACTATTGGGAATAGCCATATACGTCATAACATGGGCCATTAATTAGAAAAATAAGGAGGGCGCTTAAGGCGCCCTCCTTCTATGTCTTAATGGCTATTCTTAAGCTCGCAGCGAAGAATATTCCACCACCGGAACTAAATCACAGGGAGTCCATGCAGGAGAGGGCGAGGAGAGTTTGTGCCAGAACATCGGTTCCCACGGCGAGTTCCTCCGGAGATGTGTACTCTGCGGGGTCGTGGCTTATTCCATCCCTGCTCGGGACAAAGATCATCGCCATCGGAGCGAAGGACGAGACGTGGAGCGCGTCGTGATAAGCGCCGCTTGTCTTTTTTGTGTACGGGAGCCTGAGCTTTTTGCACGAATCCTCGATGACGGCCATGACCCTTTCGTCCGAGTGAACGGGGACGTCGTCGGAAATTATCGTATATTTAATACCTATGCCTCGCTCTTTACAGATATTTTGGGAAAAGGTGAGGATTTCGTCGCGTATCCGCGACTTGTCGTCCATGTTTATGTCACGAATGTCGATAGTGAAAGAGACACTGCCTGCAATAACGTTCGACGCGTTGGGAAAAGCGTTTATCTTCCCAACGGTTGCAACCGTGTGGTCATTTTTGAAGGAGCGGGCAAGACGCTCAAGTTCCAGGATTATCTCGGCGGCGGCGCAGACGGGGTCGCGGCGGATATCCATTTTGGTAGAACCCGCGTGTTTCTGCTGCCCGGTGAGAGTTAAGTGGATATCCGTGGGCGCGCATATGCCGGAAACGACGGCAATAGGAAGGCCAAGCTCCTCCAAAGTTGATGCCTGCTCAATGTGAAGCTCGACAAATGCAAAAATGTCGCCGGGTTTTTTAATGACAGCATCGTAGTCACCAAGAGGATAATCGAGGCTTTGAAGTACGTCGTACAGCGATCTGCCGCCTTTATCGGCAAGCTTTTTCGTGTCATCTAGTGAAAGACGTCCGGCCATAGCACGGCTTCCAACGCAGCCTGCTCCGAAACGTGTCGGTTCTTCGGAAGAAAACACGACGATGGTTATGTCTCTTTTACGGGGTGCACCGGAGTCAATAATATTACGACAGGCCTCTATCGCACCGATAACGCCGACCGTGCCGTCATATTTTCCTGCGTTCAGTACGGTGTCTATGTGAGAGCCGGTCCACACCGGTTCAAGCGAAAAATCCGTTCCGGGCAAAGTGCCATAAATATTGCCTATGGGATCCTCGCATACATCGAGTCCCGCTTCGGACATGAGAGATTTTATGTACTCGCGGGCGCCGAGATCCTCGTCGGAAAAATGGACACGGGTTATGCCCGGATTGCCCGGTTCACTGTTATATTTCGCAAGGGATTCGAGATGCTTGTTCAATCGGTCTTTATCAGATCTCGGGTACATTTTGGTTCCCTCCAATATTTGTTATCTGGCATAATTATAAACGCAGGCGCGCCGTTTGACAACGGCGCGCCTGAAATATGGCATTTAGCTGTATGTTGGGGCGGGACAAATAGGCAATCTGCTTAAAACGAGTCACTTCCAGATGTGGAGGTAGCCCTTGTCATTCAGCTGTTTCACGGTTATGAGTATAATGGGGAAGAGTATCATACCGAGTATCCCGGTGGCGCAGAAACCAACGTACATGGCGAGGAGCGTTGCCGCCGGATGCAGTCCGAGCTGCGAGCCGACAAGCTTGGGTTCAAGACCGCTGTGTGTTACGCAAACAGTGCAGTAGGTGGTGACAAGCCCGATTGCAAGAGGCGTGTTGCCGCTTATCAGAATAACGAGTGCCCAAGGGATTAGCACTGTGCCGACGCCCAGAACCGGAAGCGCATCGATAAAAGATATCATAAGGGCGAGGAGAACCGCATAATCGATGCGCAGTAAAAGAAATGCTGCCGTAAGGATGAGAAAGGTAACGAGCATGAGCATAACCTGTGCCTTTAGGTATTTTACGAGCGTTAAGGATAGGTCGTGTTTCAGACTATGTGCGGCCGCGTGAAATTTTTGTGGGAGCTGGCGCTTAATAAATAAAACTATCTGGCGGTAGCCGCTGCTAATGAAAAAAACGCCGACGGCAAAGGTGACGGCAAAAAGGATTATCCTTGGCGCGGCAGAAGCGGTGGCAGAAAAGAAATTGAGAAGTTTACCCGTGAGGGCTGTTGGTATTTCGGCGGCTTTTACGGTCAGATTCTGTACGGCTGTCACAAGATATTCGCGCAGTTCCTCGGGTGCCGATGAGATAAAGCCGTCTATAAGGCTTTCGATTTTGTTTGCGAGAGTTGGCAGCAGTGCGAGATGGTCCGGCAGGGCCATGAGAAATGAATAGAGCTCATAGAAAGCACGGCTTAAAATAAGCGTTAAAAGCCCCGTAATGGCGGAAAGCACAAGAAGTGAACATACGGCGGCAGAAAAACCCCGACGGAAGTTAAACCTTCTTGACAAGTATGAAACGGCGGGCTCTATGAAGCTTGCCGTCAGAAAAGCGAGCAGAAACGGCGCGATCCAAATCAAAACGTAGCGCAGGACAAACCATGCGCCCAGGATTCCTAGTGCCGAATACAGCAGTATACACAGTAGATCCATGTGCTTTTTCTGCGGCAAAGTTTCACCTCCATTGCATTAATGTGCATTCTGTCCCAATGTTTCGATGAAAAAAGTATGTTATATAGCAATTTAAATTACAATAGACCTTGCCACTCCAGGGGCCTTATGTTAGAATAATGTATTATTTAGCTTTATTACGGTTCGCAATTACGGTTCACAGAATATTGTGTCCTGACGCTTATCGTATATGCGTATTTGCGCAAGAGTGAAATATAACGCGGGGAGAGGAATTAAAATGGTTAAGATCGCTGTTCTTGGATTCGGGACTGTCGGTTCAGGCGTCGTGGAGGTTATCGGCGGAAACCACGACAAAATAGCCGAGTCGGTGCCGGGCGGCATTGAAGTAAAATATATTGTAGACGTCAGGAGTTTTCCTGGAAATCCATATGAAAAACTGATTGTAAAGGATTTTTCAATAATCGAGAACGACCCGGAAGTTACCATTGTAGTTGAAACGATCGGTGGGAAGGGCGTCGCCTTTGACTTCACGAAACGCAGTCTTATAGCCGGGAAGAGCGTTGTTACCTCCAACAAGGCATTGGTTGCCGACCACGGTTATGAACTCATAGAGCTCGCGCGGCAAAACGGAGTCAACTATCTTTTCGAGGCGAGCGTAGGCGGCGGCATACCGGTACTTCTTCCGCTCACCCAGTGTCTCGCGGGGAACAGGATAGAGGAGATATTCGGGATTTTAAACGGTACAACAAATTATATTCTCACCGAGATGATTAAGAACGGCCTTCAGTTCGGTACAGCGCTTAAGCAGGCGCAGTCAAACGGTTATGCGGAGGCAAATCCGGCCGATGATATAGAGGGGCACGACGCATGCCGCAAGATAAGCATATTATCGACGCTCGCTTTCGGCCGTCACGTCTATCCTGAGAGCGTTCCGACCGAGGGCATAACCTCCGTAACGCTTGAAGATGTCGCCTTCGCGGCAAAATGCGGATATAAGATAAAGCTAATCAGCAGGACGCTGCTCGATGAAAACGGAAAAATCTGCGCCTATGTGGCGCCGCACCTCCTCAAGGCTGATCGGCCGCTCGCGGGGGTCGAGGGTGTGATGAATGCCATTGTTGTAAAGGGCGACGCCGTTGGTAACGTGATGTTCTATGGAGCGGGAGCCGGCAAAATGCCTACGGCCAGTGCCGTCGTGGGAGACGTCATTGATGCAGCTAAGCACTGCAAGAGGAGAAAAGACATCTCGTGGAAGGACGGCGGGGCCGAGTTTATCGGCGATGCGGATGATATAAAATCTCGCTTTTATGTCCGTACTGACAAGGTTTTTGTGGGGAAGGCCCCGTTTGACGCCATGTCCCCCGTAGGGACTGACGAGGACTCAGCGGCCTATATAACGGATAGTATGAGCAAAAAAGAATTTGCGGCGCTTTTTAAGGGGACTACCGCCCTTTCGGTATTCAGGATACTTGACTGAACTTAAGAGCATATAATGTTGTGCGGCGGTAGGCCGCGCGGTAATAACAACAGGTATCGGAGGAAATGCAATGGCATTCGTTGTACAAAAATTCGGGGGAAGCTCCGTCGCGGACGCGGCAAAAATACGGAGGGTCGCCGGAATTATTGCAGACACATATTGCGAAGGCAACGACGTAGTTGTAGTGCTCTCGGCCCAGGGGGATACTACGGACGAACTTTTAGAAAAGGCGGCGGAGATAAATCCCAATTCGTCCAAGCGTGAGATGGATATGCTGCTCTCGACGGGTGAGCAGGTTTCTGTGGCACTCTGCGCCATGGCGCTGGAGGGGATGGGACTTCCGGTCGTCTCGCTGACCGGCTGGCAGATCGGTATGACGACGAACTCCTCATACGGAAATGCCCGTATAAAAAAAGTTAAAGGCGATAGGATAAGGAAAGAGCTCGACAAGCGCCGAATAGTCCTTGTCGCGGGTTTTCAGGGATTAAACAAATATGAAGACATAACCACTCTCGGCAGGGGAGGATCGGACACCACGGCCGTCGCAATCGCGGCGGAAATGCACGCAGACCTCTGCCAGATATACACCGACGTGGACGGCGTTTATACCGCAGACCCGCGGAAGGTGAGAGGAGCGAAAAAACTCGAAGAGATAACATACGATGAAATGCTGGAACTCGCTTCCCTCGGCGCTCAGGTTCTGCACAACCGCTCGGTAGAGCTGGCCAAGCGATATAGTGTGAATTTAGAGGTTCTGTCCAGTTATGAAAGAAAACCCGGCACGAAAGTCAAGGAGGTTACAAAAGTGGAGCAGACAAAAATAAGTGGTATCGCAAAGGATACAAATGTGGCGAGAATAGCACTCGTGGGGCTCAGGGACGAACCCGGAATCGCTTTTAAGGTGTTCAGAACGCTTGCAAACGCTAAGATAAACGTGGATATTATCCTGCAGTCCATAGGCAGAGGCAACACGCAGGACATTAGCTTTACCGTTACCGAGTCGGACCTTGCGGAGGCTGAGAAGGTTCTCAACAAGACTAAGGAAGCTATCGGCTTCGAATCCATGAGTATAGACAGCGAAGTTGCCAAGGTCAGCATTGTCGGCGCGGGTATGATGTCGAGCTCCGGAATAGCATCTCTCATGTTTGAAGCGCTATACGACTCGAAGACTAACATAAATATGATATCAACAAGCGAAATTAAGGTTTCTGTCCTCGTCCGTGAGAAGGATGCCGACAGAGCCGTCCAGGCCATCCATGACAAATTTTTTGATTGAAAAATTTTAGCATATTATCCCTAAAAGCGCCCGGTATAAACGGGCGCTTTTAATACTGAGGAAAGGTTTTGACCATGGAGACAAGAGAGATATATGAGAGTCTCGGAATAACCCGGAAGGTCTCTGATTTTGGAGAGAAGATACTGAAAGGCCTCAATGAGCGCTTCCGCGGAATAGATGAGACTGCAGAATACAATCAGATGAAGGTTATAAATTCCATGCAGAAAAACCGTGTAAATGCAACTCATTTTGCCGCGACGACGGGTTATGGCTATAACGACACGGGCAGAGATAAGCTGGAGCGCGTATATGCCGACTGTTTCCACACTGAGGAGGCGCTGGTACGGCCGCAGATAACCTGTGGAACGCACGCCCTGGCCACGGCTTTATCGGCAAACCTTCTCCCGGGGGACGAGCTTTTGTCGCCCGTGGGAGAACCGTATGACACGCTCCAGGAAGTAATTGGAATACGCGAGTCAAAGTGCTCACTCAGAGAATACGGTGTCTCATACAGCCAGGTGGACCTGCTTCCAGACGGCTCATTTGACTTTGATGCCATCCGTGACGCTATAAATGACAGGACAAAGCTTGTTACCATCCAGCGTTCCAAAGGGTATGATACGCGCTCAACACTCTCTGTATCGCGTATAGCGGAGCTAATAAGCTTCGTAAAGGGTGTGAAGCCGGGCGTTATCTGCATGGTAGATAACTGCTACGGTGAATTCGTTGAGAAAACTGAGCCGTCGGACAGCGGAGCGGACATGACGGTGGGTTCTCTTATTAAAAACCCCGGCGGCGGACTCGCCCCCGCAGGCGGATATATCTGCGGGACGCGTGAGTGTGTCGAGCGGTGTGCGTATCGTCTTTCCGCGCCGGGTCTTGGCCAGGAGGTGGGGGCTAACCTGGGACTCATGCCGGCACTGTACCAGGGCTTCTTCCTGGCCCCCACTGTAGTGGCCTCCGCATTGAAGGGCGCCGTTTTTGCGGCGAACATTTATGAAAAACTGGGGTTTCGCGTTATACCGACAGGTACCGAGTCCCGACACGACATAATACAGGCGGTGGAGCTGGGTTCGGAGGAGGCGGTCGTGGCGTTTTGCAGGGGGATACAGGCGGCCGCGCCTGTTGACAGCTATGTCACCCCGGAACCGTGGGACATGCCGGGCTACGACTCAAAGGTTATAATGGCGGCGGGGGCCTTCGTGCAGGGTTCATCCATCGAACTGTCGGCGGACGCGCCGATGCGTCCGCCATACGCCGTGTATTTCCAGGGCGGGCTCACATGGTACCATGCAAAACTTGGAATCCTTATGTCGCTTCAAAAACTTTGTGACGCGGGCATAGTCGTTCTATAGGTTAATGATCACAATAAAACATGGGGTGCAGACTAAGCCGCACCCCATGTTATTTCTTTACCTTCTATTTGTTCCTGAACGCCTTTCCCATGCAGAAGGAAAAGGCCCCCACATATCCTACGAGACAGATTATCATCATTACAATTGCGGCAGGTGTCATATCTAATCCTCCTTATTCTCTCGTCATGGGGCCATTTGTGACCTTTTTGTTGAAGAATTTGTTGAGTGCGAGACCGATTATTATTACAATACCCCACTGGCAGACAACAGTGCCGACGTTCTCAACCTCGAACGGACTCCACCAGGAGTCGGGATACCAGCCGATTGCCTGAACAAACCACCAGACAATCATAACGACGACGATTACCGGTATCAGACGAATACAGGTGTTAAAGTACCACTTGGGTATTTTGTAGTCGGCATCCTCTGTGTTTATTTCCTCTTTCCGAACCTTTTCCGGACCGTATTTTATAATTGCCAGGGAGATGAGAAGACCGCTCACCATTAGGCCGAGACCCCATACCCAGTCCTGATTATTGAGATTGTTGATCGACCATGCGGAGAAACAGCCTATGAGAAAACCGACGCCGCAGACGTAAAGAGTGGCTCTCTGTCGCTTTATACCACAATCCATAAGGGTTCTTACGCCGACCTCTATCATTGAGAACAGCGAAGTGAGAGCCGCTGCTGCAAGGCAGAAGAAGAATATCGCGGAGACGATACGGCCACCCGGCATGGTGGAGAACAGCTGATAGAGATAAATGAATGTCATTCCATAGTTACCGGAGGAGACGGCCTGCATGGCAGCGTCGTTAGTGGGCGAGAGTGCGAAAATAGCGGGGATGACGGCGAGAGCGGCGATAATTGCCCCGAGATTGTCGCCGAGACCCATTATTATGCAGTTGTTGGGGATATCCTCTTTCTCACGTACATAGACGGAATAGACGATTATAAAGCCCCAACCGGCTCCTGTAGACCACGCGGCCTGAACAAAGGCGTTGAGCCATGTGTCAAGCTTTCCCAGATAAGCTGTATTTATTGAGAAAAGGTACTGAAGGCCGGAGGAGGAACCGGGAAGGCAGACGGCGTAAATCGCGATGCCGACCAAGATAAAAAAAAGTGTTGGGATCAGAACTTTGCACCATTTTTCGATACCGGCGGCGATACCCTTGTAGACGACGAAGCAACCAATGGCCATGCAGACGAAGTGAAGAGCGATTACCTGCCACGAGGATTTAACAAAGTTATCCCATATTGCCGTCGTTGTTTCGGTCGTCATGCTGGCAGAGAAACTGGTGATTGAAATGCCCAGGTATTTGACACAGTAGGCCATGACCACGCAGTAGTAGCTCATGAGGAGGAGGCATACGGCCGCGACAAAAAAGCCCATCCAAGTGTTCTTTTTGCCCATGAAGTCACGAAACGCGCCAACAGTTCCCAACCTTGTTTTTTTCCCCAAAACCATCTCCGACATAAGAAGGGGCACAGCGTAAATGAGCATGGCTATCGTCCATGCAATGATAAAGGCCCCGCCGCCGTTAGAAGCACAGATGCGTGGAAAACGCCAGACATTTCCGGTACCGATGCACATGCCGAGAGCCGCGAATATGTAACCCATACGCCCAGTCCATTGTTCTTTTTTTGTTTCCATTAAAACCAACTCCAAGATAGATTTGGCCTTTTTGCTCCCCAAAACAGGCAAAAAGAAGTATACCATAAGATTTTTTAGACTACAATACAGAACCGGGTACAGACTAATTCTGTACCCGGTTTGCCGCATTTGTTAAATTTACTTATAAACATAGGAAAAAATAATAGTACAAAACATAATAATTGAAACAAACAAAAAACCTACATTTAAATTTATTCCGACTTAAACCCACTCAAAAAAAACGGCATCATGGTTTCCGCATAGCTCCTGAGCGAGTAGTCACCCTCACATATACACCAGTCGTAAATCAGCGAACGCTCGCAGAGCGCGTATGTCTTAACAATCTCGTTGGCAGTAATACCGCTTTTTATCTGTCCGAGCGCCTGTCCTTCGGTGATTATCTGGCGGAGTATCCGGTAATAAACCCTGTTATGGTCCAACAGATGTTTTTCACCGCGGGTTATGAGTTGGCTCGAGTAAAGGCGCGCCAAAAGATCTATCGGTACGGAATTTTCGATGACGGAGAAGAGCTCACGGTTCAAATAAAGGAGCTTTTCAAAGCTGTTCATTTCTGTGTCCATTGTCGGCATAAGTTCCGTGTATTTCTCATCGAAGAGAAAGGAGAGTGAGGAGAGAAGCGCGTCCTTTCCCTCAAAATAGTGATAAAATGAGCCCTTAGATGTGCCGGAGTCATCAATTATGTCGTCAACGGTTGTATTGTCGTATCCCTGCTCGTAAAACAATTTCCATGCGGAGGATACAATCTTTTTCTTTGTATTTCTGCCCTTTCTTTTCTGCATATCAGCACCACCCGGAAATGATTATATACTAGAAAGCAATTAAAAGTAAAGTGCATGTATGCCGTTGCGTTTTAGCGGCTTTAGTGCTAAAATTATTGAGACGCTGAGAAGGGGAATAAAAGTGAAATCAACAAATAAGCACTACATACTAATAGCGTCGGCTGCCTGTTTATGGGGATGTATCGGCGTTTTTTTCAAGATGCTTACGGCAGAGGGGCTGTCGTCCATGCAGGCGGTTGCGGTGCGTGTCATCGTCGCCGCGGTTATTTATGCCGGGTACCTTCTATTTACAGATAAAAGCGCATTTAAGGTGCGTTTAAGGCATCTGCCATACTTTGTAGGTACGGGTATACTGAGCCTAGTTATGTTCAATTGGTGTTATTTCACCACAATAAAAGCCAGTTCCATGGCGGTCGCGGCCGTGCTGCTTTATACATCGCCGGTTTTTGTCTGCTTAATGTCGGCAATACTGTTCAGAGAGAAGCTCACCGGGAAAAAGATTTTTGCACTGGCACTGGCTTTCGGTGGGTGTATACTTGTTACGGGAGTTCTCGCCGGCGGGGCCGGGCAGCTCCCAATGCGGGCAATACTTATTGGCATAGGTTCAGGCTTTGGCTATGCGCTTTACAGCATTTTCGGCAAATACGCGCTGCGTAATTACCCGTCGTCCACAGTGACGCTCTACACCTTTGTTTTTGCAGCGATTGGCGTCCTGCCGTTTGCAAAACTGGGAGAGGCTGCAGATCTTTTTCTCACTAAAAATGTCATTATAGGCGGGGTTTGCATAGGGGTCCTGTGCTGTATTCTGCCGTATATTCTATACACCGAGGGGCTCTCCGGCGTTGAGACTGGCAAGGCATCAATAATAGCGACGCTGGAACCCGTGGTGGCTGCCGGCATTGGCGTCATGTTTTATAATGAGGGAGTCACTTTTATGAAAACTGCGGGGATGATTCTTGTCATATCTGCGGTGTTTATTCTTAACATGAAAGAAAAGACTTTGCTGCCCGCAAAGCGATAAAAAATTCGGAGGCCGGTATGAAAAAAAGAGCTGTATCGTTTATTTTAGTGGCAGTTTTAATATTATCCTTTACGGTGCCTGTGATGGCAGTCGGCAGCGACCAGATAGCGGCGGCCAACGGGTTATATACCTTGGGATTGTTTAAGGGTTCAGGTACGAACACCGACGGTACGCCGATATACGATCTTGACCGCGCTCCGACGAGACAGGAAGCTATAACCATGCTTATCCGTCTTCTTGGGAAAGAGAGTGAGGCGCTGAGCGGAGAATATTCGGCCCCGTTTACCGATGTCGACGCCTGGGCGGGGCCATATGTCGGATATGCATATGAAAACGGTTTGGCTCTCGGTACCGGGGACACAACGTTCGGCGGGAGTGTTACGGTCACGGCCAGCGAATATCTGACATTCGTTTTACGTGCGCTCGGATACGATTCGAACACCGATTTTTCATGGGACAAAGCGTGGGAAAAGTCCGATTCCATAGGACTCACGGACGGCGAATACACAAAAGATTCGGAGTTTTTAAGGGGAGACGTAGTCATCGTATCGTTTGATGCGCTGTCCTACACGCAAAAGGATGAGGATACGACGCTTCTGGCAAAACTCTGTGCCGATGGGGCCGTCACGGAAAAAGACATTGCCTCCGTGGGACTAACGTCGGCGCTTTACAATACGAGGGTCTCCCTTACGGCGAAGGAGGTCTCGGCGATGGCGTCGCCGGCGGTGTTCTACATAGAGATGTACTCTACTGAGACAGATATCTCTTTAGATGGGGTGGCGGCCTCCGGCAGCGGTTTTTTCATCTCCGCAAGCGGTATAGCAGTTACGAATTATCATGTAATAGAGGGCTCTGTTGCGGCCATAGTAACTACCACGGACGGCGAGAAGTATGAGGTGACACGGGTAATATATTATGATAAATCGCGCGATATAGCCGTCATCCGTGTGTCGAGAGAAGCTGTGTCGGGAGAGACAGTAAAAAAATTCCCGTTTCTGACAATGACGGGCTCGGAAGAAGTTTCAAACGGTGACGTTGTTTACGCGATAGGCAGTCCCCTCGGACTGCAGAACACGATCTCAGATGGTATAGTCAGCAACCGCTCAAGGTCACTTGTGGAGGACGGCCTGCCATATATCCAGATAACGGCGCCCATATCTACCGGAAGCAGCGGTGGAGTACTTTTAAACGAATACGGCGAGGCAATAGGCGTGACGACCGCGACATTCACTGCGGGACAGAACATGAACCTCGCTGTACCGCTCGACTCAATCCTGAATCTGGATCTCACAGCGGAGGGTGTGCCATATGACAAGGTATATGAGAAAGAAATAGCGAGCCTGAGCGCTGAGCTCACATCCACGGAAGATTCCGTGACAATAATGGAGGGCAATGAAGAAACCGTGTACATAAGCGTTACAACAGAGGCATCTGAATTTGCAATGAGCTTTGCGATGGACGATGAGGATGTCGCATACTGCCTTTGGGAGGGCTGGGTAAGCGATTATGTCGCGGCGCTCCGGATAATCGGCCTCTCGCCCGGGGAGACGGTAGTTCGTATTACTACTAATCTCCCGGCCTCCGAGGAAAACGAGCTTTGTATCGCGGTGATTGTGGAATAATCAAATAATGGTAATTATTTGATATTATGTCTTGCATTTGTTTTTTAAACGAGTTATTATTTTAACATTAAGTGAATATAAAGCTAAATGAAGTTTGCAGGAAAGTAGACTTATACAACTGTTTGATTGAGATGATGAAAATAAAAAGCGAGGATGATTTTTGTCCGGCAAGGCAGACGGCGGCGGCGGGCTGTCGCCCGCCTGGGCAGATAACAGGCCGCTTTTTATCGTCAGGTTAATCGAATAGTCGTATAAATGTCTTGCCGAAGGAGTAAAACTCTCGGATTCCGCGTTGGAAGCCAACTGTAAATGGATAGCATTCTGGAGAAGCTCACGTTTTGTGAGTGCCGAAGGTGCAAAGCGCAAAAGCGTCAATCTCTCAGGCAAAAGGACAGAATCATTTTTCGGCGGAGTTTTGTTTTTGCCGTAATTTGTGTTTTTTGCGGGTTTGACCTTTCGGTCAAATCCGCATTTGGCGTTATGATCACAAAAAACATAAAAAGGGGAGCGGTATATGAGTTTTATCGAATGGCTCACCGCGCTTAACAGCACGGTGAACGGTTGGGTCTGGGGCCTATGGATGGCGGCGGTAATTGTCGGCGTAGGTCTCATACTCAGTATCCGCACGGGTTTCGTGCAATTCCGCAAATTCGGCTATGTCATGAAAAACACCTTGGGTAAGATATTCCAGAAGCGCACTGCGGGGAAGGGCGAGGTTACACCGTTCCAGGCCCTCACGACGGCTCTTGCCGCTACCGTTGGTACTGGTAACATTGCCGGTGTCACCGGCGCCGTAATAGCCGGTGGCCCGGGCGCTGTATTCTGGCTCTGGATATCCGGCCTTATCGGTATGTGCACAAAGTTTTCGGAGGTCGTCCTTGCGGTAAAATACCGTCAGCGCAATGCTTCCGGCGACTGGGTCGGCGGTCCGATGTACTACATAACTAACGGACTCGGGAAGAACTGGAAATGGCTTGCCGTGCTGTTTTCAATGTTCGGCGCGCTAGCGGCTCTGGGCATTGGCTGCGCAACGCAGATACAGTCCATCGCGACGGCTGCGAACAGCGCTATACAGGCGTTTATCCCCGGTGCGTCGGAGGTCAGCGGAACAATAAGTCTTGTCCTGGGGATACTCGTGGCAATACTCGCGGCGCTCGTCCTCTGGGGCGGCGTTAAGAGAATCGGAAAAGTCACAGAAAAGCTTGTTCCGTTCATGGCGGTTGTATATATCATCGGCGCCCTTGCCGTCATCATTGCAAACATAGGCAGTTTGGGCGATGTATTCGTCAGAATTTTTGAGAGTGCGTTTTCCCCTAACGCCGCCATAGGCGGTGCCGTAGGTATAACCTTCAGGACTATGGTCACAAAGGGAATAGGGCGCGGCGTCTTTTCGAACGAGGCCGGCCTCGGCTCCGCGGCTATCGCCCATGCGGCGACGAGCGAAAAGAACCCTGTGAAGCAGGGCATTTACGGGGTGTGCGAAGTCTTCCTCGACACCATTGTAATTTGTACGCTGACGGCGGTCGTTATCCTAATAAGCGGTATGGATGTTGCCTTTGGAACAACCGGCGGCGCGTCCGATGCCATAGCGGCATTCTCCAGCGTACTCGGCGCAAAATTCGGCGGGATCATTATTGCCGTTGGGCTCGCGCTCTTTGCCACATCCACAATTTTTGCATGGTCGCTGTACGGTACACGCTGTATAGAATATCTGACAGGCGGCCGAAGCAAGGTCATCCTTCGCATATATCAGTGTATATTCATTGCTATGATCGTCATAGGTTCCACAATGAGTCTCAGCATCGTCTGGGATATGTCGGATACCTTCAACGGGCTTATGGCTATACCAAACCTTATAGCCCTTTTGCTCCTCTCCGGTGTAGTCGCAAAGGAGACGAAGAAGTACTTTTCTGGCACTATAAAAAAAGCTTCAAAAAAATAAATAAATATCCCCTCCGCAACAGCACACTTTGCGGAGGGGATATTTATACTGCTATTCGATTAACCTGATGATAAAAAGCGGCCTGTTATCCGCCCGGCGGCGTTAACCTCCCGGACGGGCGACAGCCCACCGTCGTCGGCTGCCTTGCCGGACAAAAAACATCCTCACTTTCTATTATCATCGTCTCTAACCAAATAGTAGCATTATTTTCGATTCTCAAGCTGTCCGAACCGTTCGGCAGCGGTTTGCGCGGCGCGGCGGCAGCCGGAATAGCTGGTAGGTCAATAGTTGTTTGCCTTTAAAAAATCGATGAGATCATTTTCGGAAAGTGGAAGGGAGTAGTAGAATCCCTGAATATAATCGGCGCCGAGACGGCACGCATACTCCGCGTCGAACGGGGTCTCAACGCCCTCGACAAACGTCAAAAGACCAAGATGCTTTGCAAGTCTCAGAACGGCTTCGAAAACCAAGAAAGACGGTCCGCTTCTGCGGTTCGAAAACAGAAGCGATTTGTCGAGTTTTATTGCGGAAAAGGGCAGGTTCGCTATTTGCGCTGCATTCGAGTAACCGGTGCCGAAATCGTCCAGTGCAAAACGAAAACCATCCTCCCTCATAATCTGCATATAGCTGGAATATACATCGTAGGGTGCCGAAGCAACAGTCTCTGTTATCTCAAAAAGTATAAGAGAATGGTCAACGCCGTATTCGTCGACTATTTTTTTGAATCTCTCAGGCGTATTCGGAATAAAAAATTCAGCGGCTGAAAGATTGAGGCAGATCGAACTGAGTCCGAACATCGCGGGATCGTAGCGATTTATGAATTTGCAGACCTTGCGGACAACAAGTTCGTCCACTCGGGTTATGAGGCCGATGTTTTCGACTATGGGTATGAATTCCGATGGCGGTACGCGGCCGAGAGCGTCACAGCTGAAGCGGAGAAGCACCTCAACAGACGGAAAACAGCCGTTTTTCAGGGAGTACAGCGGCTGGAAAACGATCTCAAAGCCAGCCCCTGTTTCAATCGCGGCGCGCAGCGCGGCTTCCAGCACGAGGCGTCGGCGTATACTGACTAAAAGCGTTTCGTTGATGGCGGCTATTGTGCCCTTTTCACTTTTGGCAAGGCCAGAGTACAGTGTGTCTATAACGGAAATAACACCCTCTGCGGAGCTGAAGCGGCCGCCACTGTAAAAGTGGCGGACTGTTGCGGAGAGCACGACGTCCACTCCATCGACCGGAAACGGTTCCTGAAAGCGATTGGAAATTTGTTCGAGCATGTCCAGATATTCTTTTACCGAATGTGTTATCAGGATGAACCGCGTACCCAGCATGCGGAACACCCAGGTGTGATTTCCGCAGCTGAGGAAAACCTGAGCCGCGCTTATGAGTATTTTGTTGCCGAATTCCATGCCGAAGAGGCTGTTTATCCGGCGCATGCCGCCAATATCCGCGGCGATGAGGTAAAATTCGTCCCGCTCACTTGTCGCGTTGTCAAGGAACGTCAGAAGCGCTCTGTAATTAAAGGCGCCGGTCATAAAGTCGAGCAAATCGTCGGGGTTCTGAAAAGTAAAATATATAAGCATTATCGCGATGACGATGGCAACTCCCGTTAAGAGGACCTGCGGGCAGGCGAACTGCACCGCTGTGGCGGCGACAGATACTGCAATGATTGCGGTTATGGTTGTATATTGCCCGCTGCTCAGTTTTCGGCGGTATATGTTTATATATATAAGTATTGCGGCCATATAGGACGCGCCGATGATGTACAAACAAGGGAACAGAGGGGTGTGGACATAGGTCAAAACGCCGTTAATATAGTCAACATAAAATACCAGACGGGTAAACAGATTTGTCAGCAAAAATGCCTCGAAAAAGAGCAGCGGGATAAAGAGCGGGATTATAAAAAACCGTTTATACCTGTGTTTCCTGGTCATGAGGAGAACATAAGCCATCATAAGGGCGGGGAAGAGGGTTTGGAGAGAGTAGAAAATGGAGTTTACTAGATAATTTACCCACACGGGGACAGCGGCGGGGTTATCCATCAAAACAGATCCGAAAATGTTGAATACGAGATCTGAAAGAGCGCACCACATTATTATACAGAACAGAGTGTTCTGCTCATTTGGGAAGCGTCTCATTTCGAAAAAGCGCCACATGAGGACAATCAGAAAAATGAGTGCGCATATCTCGTAACCGAGAACATATTTCATGAATTGTCCTCCATAATTTTTTGCATTATAAGAAATTATAATAATAGAAAACGCCATTTTTTGCAAGCAATTTACTTTGTTTTTGGCAAAGATAGCTAAAAAGGTCAATGGTAAAACGATCTGGACTGAAATTAACATAAAATAATGCAGTTTTATCTTGCATATTTAAGAAATATATAGTAAAATTTACTATATATTACCGTGGGTACGTGGCACAAAACGGTAAAACACCAATATTTGACAAAAGCTGCGAATTGGTGCGGCGGAAAGCATATATTTGCCAACGCTTAAGGCAGGCGCTGGTCTTTATCCGTCGGTTCTGGTCTTAACACGGTACCCTATATCCCTGCTATATCTCATCTTCACGCAAAATCTGCTTCCCCCGCGGATTTTGCGTGAAGGCTCAGGCATGGTGTTTTCAATATGTGATTCACCAAATTTTTTACATCGAAAGGATGGAAAAAAATGAAAAAAAACCGCCTCTTCTCTCTCTTGCTGTGCGCAGCGCTCGTACTGAGTATGCTGCCAATACCCGCGGCGGCAGCGACCATCTCGGTAGCGGATGAAACAGAGCTATTGGCCGCGTTAACAAACGGCAGCGCGGACGACATTACGCTCACCGCCGACATCTCGATCAGTACTACCGTAAGTCTTAGCTACTCTGAGACAATTAACTTTGACAGCCACACGCTGACAATGGATGGCCGCATTGATGTTGGCTCCGGCAAAACGCTTACATTAACCGGCCCGGGAACGTTCGACGGCACAACCATTACCGGCTACGGAGCGGTCAGAGCTACAGGCGGCACCGTTAATGTGAACGGCGGGCTGGCAATGACCTTTACCGGAACCTCTTGTATTCAAATGAGCTCCGGCGAGGTAAACGTCACTAACGGCACGTTATCTGGAGCTACATACGGCGTCAGCTCATCCGGAGGTGCGATAACCGTCTCCGGCGGTTCGGTGTCCGGAACTACCTACGGCATCGCCACATCGGGCGGAACGACGTCAATCTCCGGCGGTACGGTGGAAGGCGGTTCAAGCGCAGTCTATACATACGGCGGTACCGTTGGCATATCGAGCGGCACATTGAACGGAACTACCGCCGACGTATATATGACAGACGGCATCGTTAATGTTACCGGCGCCACGCTCGGCGACAGTACATACGGCATCACAATGTCAGGCGGCACCGCAAATGTCACCAGCGGTACGGTGTCCGGAACTACCTACGGAATCAACGCCACCGGCGGTTTGGTTAACGTCTCCGGCACCGGCTCGGTATCCGGAGACAACACAGGTATATATGCAAATGGCGGCGACGTCAATGTCTCCGGCGGCTCGGTCTCCGGGCCCGTAGGCATAGACGTCAGTTCGGTGACGTCCGATATTGACGTTTACGGAGGCACGGTAACAGGAACTGGTACCTATGGCATAACCACGTCGTCCGGAACAGTTGACGTCTACGGCACCGGCTCGGTATCTGGAAATAACACCAGTATCGATGCCAACGGCGGCGACGTCAATGTCTCCGGCGGCACGGTCTCCGGACCCATGGGCATCAATGTCAGAAATTCAAATTCCGACTTAGTCGTCTCAGCCGGCACCGTGACCGGATCGGGCTCGTTCGGCATCGGCCTGAGCTACGGTACGGCCACCGTTTCCGGCGGCTCGATAACAGGCGATACAGCAGGTATATATAAAAGCGGCGGCACCCTGACGGTTTCAAACGGCACGGTAACAGGACCGAATGCCATACGGATTGGCGGCGGTTCCGCTACCATCTCCGGCGGCAATTTAGTCGGAGCGACCAACGACGTCTATATGACAGACGGCTCGGTCAACATCAATGGCGTTTCGCTCAGCGGCGCCAATTACGGCATCAATGCCACCGGCGGCACGATCACGATGAACTCAGGTTCCGTGACCGGCACGACAGATGGCGTCAATATGACCGGCACCGCGGTGCTGAACGGTTGGGGCGGTACGATTACGAATGGCATTACGGCTGCCGATACCGGCACGGTGCGCGTCAGGGATGATGTTGTGTCAGACACGATCGGCAACATTACGATAACAGGCACAGCCACAAATGTTTATACGGTTACGTATTACGACAAGGGCGACACCTATGACATATGGTACATCGCCGAGGGCGACACCCCGATTCTGACAGTACCTGACGATATAACCAGCGGATATCCGCTTTATACTGTATACAGGGATTATCCATACACGGGCACCAATGGCTGGAGCACGACTGCGGGGACCACATATACCGCGCACAGTACCGCGGCCATCACCGCGGATATTTCCCTGTACGCATGGAGCACGCAGAGTACGCTTGTATATGGAACGCTGCAGGATCTTGCCAAGTCAGGGACGGACCTCATCGGCTGGGTGATGATCAACCTGCGTGATCCTGTTAGCGGAGAAGATCATTCCTATATTGACACTTATACCAGAACCCTGACCGAACTGGGCGTGATCGACGCCGATTTCGACGTCCCTGATCTGTTGCAGGAAGAATCTCCCGATGGGGACGGTAATTTCAACGTATACGACCATTTTGCCGACGGCGTCGACACGGACAACGTCGACCTGAACCTGCTCTATAACGATCCCACCGGCAGGATCGATGTTGATTATGACGGAAACGGAACTTACGCCACACGTTCCAATTATTATGATGAATTTGCAGACAGCACCGGCTATGTATCATATGACGCGAGAGAGCTCCTCATCGAGGGCGACACCAACGCGACGCTCGCCGTCACAACCGATGCGGGAAGTTTGACCGCTCCAACAAAAGCCGGTCACGCGACGGCAGTCTCGGAGAATCCGGAATACCTCATTACCGCCCAGCCGTACCGTTTCAGCTTTGTGCTTGAAACGCTGGATGGCACAAGCGATGATACTTTTACTGTAAAATGGTATAAGATCCGCGGCGACTACAAGATCACAAGTACGGCGCCGACCCTCTTATCCGTAACCACTCATGTCGATGACGGCGTCTATTACGCCGACATTACGGTCGACGAGAGCTACTACTATTTCGCGGTCATCAGTGACAACACCGATTATTTCAACACCGACCCGGCGGTGACCGGTTATGATTACGCGACTCTCGGATCAACGGCTGCCGATACCTATGACAACGACGACCGTCCGTACGACGCGTTTGTCCAGCAGACGTATATAACGTCCAATATTCAGGTCGTTTCGACGACAAACTATATCGTATCGGGCACTCTGACAACAACTGAAGCAGCTACGGAATTTACTGTGGGATCGACTTACCATCTTGAGGTTCCGGACGGCAGCGTAAAGGACGCGCAGGGCTATGAACTCACAGAGGGCACAGACTATGACGTCACCTATCAGATCGCGCAGAACGGCTGGGACTGGCAGGATATTGGCACCAACGTGGTCACGCCGGCTAACACGACCTGCATGTACAGGGCAAAAATAACGCCGGCTGACGGTTCAAAATATGTCGGTACCTATTATACGAATACAATACTGA
>JBFWIW010000039.1:3909-28273 GCA_050253535.1 Oscillospiraceae bacterium | reverse complement strand
AAACTACCTATTGTACTTGGGCCGATTGCCCTTTAGCGCTGTCCAAACTCCATCACAGGCAGCCATGATGTCCGCCGAAAGCGGACCCTTTTCTGCAGCTTCAATGTTCTGCTCCATTTGCTGAATTTTGGAGCTGCCGATGAGTACCGAGTCGACGACGTCAATTGAAATGCACCAGCGAACGGTAAGTTCAAGCAGTGTAATGCCGGAAGCTTCCGCAATCTTTGTGAGCTTATCCACGGCATTAAAGTTTTCAGCGTTCCAGTAACGGTTTTTGTGGATGGCGTGCTTATCAAATCGGGAATTTTTTGTGATGGAATCATCGGCGGTGCGGTAGCGTCCTGTGAGGAGACCGGCCGCCACCGGGTTATAAATGACGACACCGGTTTTATGCTGCCTGGCAAATGGGAGAAATTCATCTTCGATGCCGCGGGCAAGCAGATTGTACATGACCTGCGTGACGGACGGGGCAGCAAAACCAAAGCGGTCGCTCTTCCAAAGGGCCTCGCAAACCTGCCAAGCCGCAAAATTACACATACCTACATAACGGATTTTCCCATCTCGGACCAATTTGGAAAAAGTGTCTAAAGTTTCTTCTATGGGGGTGTCGTAATCGGGTTGATGCATCCAGTAAATATCAATATAATCCGTGTCAAGCTTTCTCAGCGAGCACTCAACCTGCTGGAGAATGTGGCGGCGGGACAACCCGCGGTCGTTTATTCCCGGGCCTGCTGGCTCACAGACCTTGGTGCCGATTATGACCTGGTCGCGGCGGCCCTTTAATCCTTTGGCAAGTATGCACTCCGCCTGAGAATTCCCGTAGGTGTTGGCAGTGTCGATAAAATTGATGCCGTGCTCCAGCGAATAGTCGAGAATAGAGAGGGAGTCCTTTTCATCAAGCTGAAGTCCGAAGGGAACTGTGCCGAGACAGAGACGGGATACCCGGAGACCGGTGCCGGTCAAATTGCGATATTCCAAGCGAGAAAGCCTCCTAGCTGTTCGTAATATTGAACTAGATTCTTAGAATGGAACTAAACGAATTATAGCATGTGCGGCAGAGCCGGTCAATTGCTTTTTGCATTTTCAGCAAAAAGACAAATTTAGATAACAGAAATTTTGTTTATGGCGCCAAAAAAGCAGCATTTGCTTACTTTACGCAGTATGATCGAATTGCTGAGTCAAATATAAATTGTTTACGTTTTGGGGTTATAAATACAAAATCAGAAAAAATTTCGCTTTACAACCGGCAAAAAGCTGTGGTAATGTAGCAACTAATTTAACTGGGACGCCGTGGCGAGAGAATAATTTGTTAAAAGGAGGGTGCTTTTTCATGTGTGAACAGGTATTTACTAAGCTCTCGGCAGATGTGCTTGTTGTCGGCGGAGGTGGCGCCGCGCTCCGCGCCGCGCTTGCCGCGGCAGAAGCGGGAGCGGCTGTGCTTTTAGTCTCAAAGGGAACAGCAGGAAAGAGCGGCGCCACGTATTTCAGCGTGGCAGAACTCGGCGCTTTTAACGTACCGGACGGTGCAATAGACCCGACAGACAGCCCGGAGACATTTTATGGCGACATAATGGACGCGGCGCTCGGAGCTGCCGATCCTAAGCTTGCCGCCGTCGTAGCGGACGAAGCGGAAATGGCGAAAGACTATCTGGAAGACTGCGGGATGGAGTTTGCAAGAAACGAGGACGGTTCATACATGGGCTATAAGGCCTGTTTTTCCAGCAAAGCCCGTTCGCATGTGGTAAAGAATCATTTTAAGCCGATCGTGGCGGCTCTTTTGAAAAAAGTGGAAGAAAACGGCATCAGGCGGCTCGAGGGTGTCACTGTGACTGATTTTATCGTCAAAGACGGAGAATGTGCCGGTGCTTTTGCCATCCGCGGCGATGAAAAATTTGAAATCAGAGCAGGCGCCGTCGTTCTGGCTGCCGGCGGAGCATCGACGCTTTTCCGGCGGAACATGTATCCGGCAGACATAACCGGCGACGGTTACGCCGCCGCACACCGCGCAGGGGCCGTCATAGCGAATATGGAATTTATCCAGGCCGGCATCGGTCTAGCCTATCCCGAGGTAAATCTGTTCGGCAACCAGCTCTGGGAGGCAATGCCGCGAATAACAAACGGCAAAGGAGAGCGCTTTATATCCAGGTACACAGTAGGAGACTTTTCGGAGAGAGCGGTACTTGAGGCCAAGGGCGGGCATTTTCCGTTCAGTACCAGGGATATCTCCCGTTTTGTTGAGATTGCCGTACAAAGAGAGATAACAGAGGGCAGCCCGACGCCTCGCGGCAACGTGTACCTTGACTTTTCGGAGACGGATTTTGATGCGCTCTTCAAAAAACCCGGAAGCAAGCTGCGTGCGATGTGGCCGCTGACTTACGAGCGCTTTAAAGAGCTTGGCGCCGATCTCTATGTGGATAAAATTGAAATAGCCTGTTTTGCGCATGCCATAAATGGCGGCATATTGATTGACGAAAACGGGGAGAGTTCAATATCCGGGCTTTTTGCCGCGGGTGAAGTCGCCGCCGGACCGCACGGGGCCGACAGATTGGGCGGCAACATGTCAGTTACATGCCAGGTTTTCGGCAGAAGAGCGGGAGCGGCCGCGGCAAAAAAAGCAAAAGGACACCTTGTACCCGACGAGTTAGCAGCGCAGGAAAAGTCTGAGATGGATTTTTTGGCAGGTTTCGGCCGTTTTGATGCAGATGCTGCGGAAGCGCTGCTTGATGAATTGCAGCGAGGGGCCGACAGCGCACTTCTCATAGTCCGACGGAAGGAAAAGCTTGATGCTTTTGCAGGCAAACTAACGGAACTTGAAAGCAGGCTGTGTTCGGCGGATGGTACAGGAGAAGCTATGCCTCTGCGGCGTATGGTGGAACTTCGGAACCTGGTGGAGACGGGACGGATGATAACAGCCGCGGCTTTAACCCGTACTGAATCGCGAGGCAGTCATTACCGCAGCGATTACATTGATACCGATCCCCGGCTTTCAAAAATGTTGTTTTCGTGAATTCCGGGTAAAGTGACCGGTCCGTAAAATAGAGGCGCTGGAGCAGCAGTTTTTATTCGTTACGGTGGAATGGCCGGTAATTGTCCAGAATGTCAAAAAAAGACATGATTTTTTGTGCTAAATTACGAAATACCGGTGATTGACAGTTGAATATTTTGTTGAGTATAATGTAAAGTGCAAGATAAAGAATTTAGTTCACTATTGCGAAGTTTAAGGCGGATAAATTATGGCGAATAAAGAGTATAACGTATCGGCTGTAGCCAAGACAATGGATATCCTCGAATTTTTAATGGAAAATAAGCGCGCAAGCTTTACAAAGATACACACGGAGCTCGCTTTTCCGAAGTCGAGTACTTATCAACTCTTGAAGACGCTTGAGAAATACAACATGGTGACACGGGCGGAAAACGGCGATTTTATGCTGGGTATAAAGCTGTTTGAATTCGGATGCTCTGTTAAGGACAATACCCAGTGGCGGGCTGTCGCATACAAACATCTCGTTAATCTGGCCGATAAGACGCAGTTTACTGTCCATCTGTCGATTCTTTCAAACGACTGCCGCTGCATTTGTCTTGAGAAAATACCGGGGCGTATCTATACGATGCAGCTTACCCGTGTAGGCGGCACCCTTTCAATACACTCCAGCGCATCTTCAAAATGCCTGCTGGCTTGGAGTGAACCGGAGGTGCGTGAAAAGATTTTGAAAAATGTTGAATATACGCCGTTTACTGAAAAGACGATCAGATGTGAAGCGGATTTTCTGGAAGAGCTCAGGTTGGTTCGGTTGCAGGGTTACGCATTAGACAACCGCGAGAGTGAGAAAAATTTTCGCGGTGTGGGAGCTCCGCTCTTCGGAAAATCCGGGAGGTTGCTTGGCTCAGTCAGCATGGGCGCCACCGTTTCGGAGATCACAGAAGAGAATGTGCTCGATTATGCGCGTATGGTTGTCGAAAAATGCGGTGAAATGCGCGAGGAATTGTCGGTGTAGTTGTTTTTTGTTCTATATCATAAACTTAGTTCTATATATAGAACTAAAGGCGCGTGAATGCGTAAAAATAGGAGGATATTAATGTTAAATAAACTGAAAGTGCTGAGCTTTACCCATTACCTGCAGGGCCCGGCCTGTTCACAGGCGCTGGCCGATTACGGCGCAGACGTGCTGAAAATCGAGGCGACAAAGGGCGCCTTTGAGCGCGGCTGGTCGGGCCCCAAATCCTTTAAAAACGGCGTCAGCCTGTTTTTTCTTCTGGGCAACAGGAATGTGAAGTCAATGGCTGTAGACCTCAAGTCCGAGGAGGGTCGGCAGATCATATACGACCTCGTTGCGGATTATGACATCGTCGTCGAAAATTTCCGGCCCGGGGTCATGGACAAGCTCGGCTTCTCCTATAACAAGCTCTCGTCCCTCAATCCCAGGGTAATCTATTGCTCGCTCACGGGCTACGGCGCGTCCGGCCCTTATCAGAAGCGGCCCGGGCAGGACCTTCTGGCGCAGAGCATGAGCGGAATTATGTCGATGACCGGACGCGGGGACAACCCCCCGTGTCCCGTCGGCACCTCAGCAATAGACAAGCACGGTGCGACGCTTGCGGCGTTCGGAATCGTCTCGGCGGCTTTCGCGCGCGAGCAGACCGGAAAGGGCTGCCATATTGACTCCTCTCTGGTGAACGCCGCCATCGACCTGCAGATCGAGCCCCTGTGCTATTACATGAACGCGCCGCAGACGGTCGCTCCCGTGAGACCGTCGACCGGATTGGGCACCCGTATCCACGGCTCCCCCTACGGCGTCTACAGAACGGCGGACGGATACCTGACGCTCTCCCTGAACAAGCATGAGAACATGGTCAAAATTTTTGAGCCCGGCGCGCTCGATGCCTTCACGGAGGACGACCAGATAGACCGCAGGCTCGAGTACGACGCCGTCGTGTCCCAGCAGATGCTGAAGAAGACCACGGACGAGTGGATAGCGCTGCTGGACGCAAACAGGATGTGGTATGCAAAGCCGTATACGTACGACGAAATGCTCGCGGACGAGCAGGTCCGGTACAATCAGACGGTGTTCACCATGCACCATCCGGTGGCGGGGGACGTGAGGGTTGTGAACGATCCGCTCAGAGTCGACGGACAGCCGCCCAGGCTCAGAAGGATGCCGCCCAGGCTCGGCGAGCACGCGAGGGAGGTGCTCCTCGCGGCCGGCTACAGCGAGGAGAGGATAATGCAGCTGAAAAACCAGGGCGTTTTGAACTGGGAAGAATAAATAGGGATTTGATGTTAGGAGATGTTTTCTGTGGAGTACAAAAACGAGAAGATATTGGTGGAAAAGCTGCACGACGGGATCGCGAAAGTCACGATAAACAACCCGCCGCTCAACATGGTGACGCTGGATCTGTCCAGGGAGATGTATGATTCTCTCCGCAAGCTCGATAGAGACCCTGAAGTCCGCGTCATTGTCATCACAGGAATGGGACAGCGCGCGTACTGCGTGGGCTCGGACTTGAAGGAGTTTCCGGGAGTCTGGGACGACGTCGTCGACAAGAAACTCAAGGTGGAAAACGAGGCGTTCAGCCAGCTCGAGCAGATATCGAAGCCGGTCATAGCGGCCATCGAGGGGTTTGCCTACGGCGGCGGCTGCGAGATGGTCCAGTGCTGCGATATCCGCATCGCGGGCGAGGGCGCGAAGCTCTGCCTCCCCGAGATCAATCTCGGCGTCGTGCCGGGCTCGGGGGCGATGTTCCGCCTGCCGAAGCTCGTCGGTCTGGGCATCGCGTATGAGCTCATGTATCTCGGGGAGCCGATAACGGCACAGCGCGGCTACGAGATCGGCCTCATCAACAAGGTCGTCAAGGACGGAGAGGTCGTGAACGCGGCGATTGAGATGGCGGAGAAGATCGCCTCGAAATCCAATATCGCCGTACGCGTCACCAAGAGATACGCCCGGGAGATGATGGAGGAGACCACGGCCGGTAACTATTACAAGAACCTCGAGATGAGCCATCTGGTGTTCGCGTCTCCGCAGTGCGAGGAGGGTGTCGCGGCCTTCTTTGAAAAACGCACACCCGACTTCCATAAGCCTGATTTTGACAAATAGGGACTCCGCATCCACATCCATGAAGGCCGGGAACAAAGCGAAAGGGGAAGCGCTTGCCCAGCAGCCGGAATATCGGCCTCTCATATAAATTCAAAATCAAATTGAAGAAGGAGAAGAAAATGAAAACGAAAATCTTGAGAGCTCTTTGCATCCCTATGATCATCGCTATCCTCCTTAGTCTCGCGGCCTGCGCCGGCGGAGGTACCACCTCGGGAGGAAATACCTCTTCGGGCACCAGCACTTCTGACGCTGGCGACTCCGGTTCATCCACGGATGCAACTGCGCAGAAAGTGACCTGGCGCGCACAGACCGTCGAGGTTGCCGGCACCGAGCGCTATGCCTGCACCGAGAACTTCGTAAATCTCGTGAGCGAGGCGACAGGCGGCAACTTTACCATCGAGCTTTATGCGGCTGACACGCTTTACTCCCAAGCAGGCCTCATTGAAGCCGTCCAGCAGGGTGTCACTGAAGGTGCATTTACCTCCAGCGACTATCACTCCGGTATTGAGCCCATGCTGAAACTCCAAGCGTATCGTCCCTCCGACAACTGGAACGACTTTAACCTTGACGAAACGTTCTTTGAAAAGATCGAACCCCTCGTTCAGGAGGCTTTCGATAACATGGGCGGTCTTGTATACGCCAGTACCGTCCTTGACCTTCCCGGTGAATCGTTCCACTCCAATAAGCCGATACACACCCTGGCTGACTTTAAAGGCCTTCTCATTCGTTCCGGCGGCCTTGGCCAGGAGCTCTATGCCGCTCTCGGTGGTTCCATCGTCAGCATGCCCATGGGCGAAGTTTACACAGCTGCAAAACTTGGTACCGTTGATGCATTCGAGGTCGGCGGCTATATCGACAACTATCAGAATGCTTTCCAGGAAGTCGTAAAGTATAACATCGAGCCGGCCCTTCACGCAACCGCCGGTATCCTTGTCGGTCAGTTCCTCGTCAATGAAGATGCATGGAATGCGCTTCCGGACGAGTATAAGGAAGTCATCAACGAGTGCGCTAAAGAAAATCGTGAATATACGTTTAACCACTTGACAGAAAAGAACGAAGAAGCGAAACAGTATTTTACCGATGCCGGCGTCGAGACCATCACACTCTCAGATGAAGATGTCAGCACTGCAAAAGAGCTTGCAGCAGAAGCCGTCAGGGGTTATTGGGGTCAGAGCGAACTTTCCGACGAATTCCTGACCGCCTATGTACAGTTCCTGAATGATAACGGCTTTGAAGATATTGCCGCCAAAGTGGCAAAGTAACCGAAGGCTCGAGACATGAGGCGACCGGTCTCCGCCTTAATAATTTGCAGACGGAGATCGGTCTTTGAAAGGTGAAAGTACATTGAAGATAATAAACGGGATCAAAAAAGTACTGGACAAGTTCGGTGAATACTGGGCGTACCTCATAGTGGTTATCGTTGCACTGCCTACACTGGAAGCGGTAGTGTTCCGTTATCTGCTGCACAGGCCGACGATTTGGTCGCAGGAGATGACCACAATACTCTTTGGCATATTCTTTATGATCGGTGGCGCCTATTGCGAGAAACGGAATTCACATGTGGCGATGGATGTGTTCTATTCAAATTTTAAGGGTTATGTGAAAGCCATCGTCGACACGATCATAATGATCTGCTGCCTGATAGTGATGGGAACGCTTTTCTATTACGGCGGCAAGAGTTTTATCAAGGTCTTTACCACGATGGAGCGGTCCGACAGTCTGTGGGCGCCGCTTCTCTGGCCGAGCAGGATCTGCATACCGCTGGGCTCGGGGCTTCTGATACTCCGCGCGTTTATTTCCTATATTGAAAAGCTTGGCGTCGCCTTATCCCAGATACGGGAAAAGAAAGCGCTGAAAGGGGGGCAAATCTAGATGCCGATGTTAATGCCGCTTATCATGTTCGCGCTACTTATTGTCTGCCTGCTGATAGGGATACCCATTGTCTACGCTCTCGGCATGGTGGCTCTCGGCTGTTCATTTGTCCTCTGGGGACCGGGCAGCATTTTTGGTCTGGTCACAGCGACGATAAGCACTATGGGCAGTTGGACGCTGCTTGCGGTTCCGCTCTTTACCTTTATGTCGCTGGTATTGTTTGAGACGGGGGTTGTTGAGGACCTCTATGAGACATTCTACCGTTTTACCGCAAACTTAAGAGGCGGGCTTGCGGTGTGTACGGTCCTCGTCGGCGCGATGATGGGCGCCATGACAGGCGTTGTTGCGGGAACGGTCGTCGCGCTTACCACGATCGCCCTGCCTCAGATGCTGAAATATAAATATGACAAAAATATCTCCATGGGGGCTATACTCTCCGGAGGAACACTGGGCCAGCTTATTCCTCCGAGCACCGTCATGATCGTGTACGGCACCATGACCGGCGTCTCGGTCGGAGGGCTTTTTGCAGGAGGCATCAGCTGTGGCCTGCTTCTTGCAGCGCTTTACTGCGCGTACATCCTCATTCGCTGCGCGTTTAATAAAAGTCTCTGTCCCACGATGCCCAAGGAAGACCAGCTTCCCATGCGTGAAAATCTAAAAAAGCTCAAAAACGTCATTGCTCCTATTATACTTATCGTTATCGTACTAGGCTCAATCTTCGGAGGAATCGCAACTCCGACCGAAGCCGCTGCGGTGGGCTCCACCGGCGCGATTGTGATCGCTGTTTTTCGCCGTAAAATGACGCTTAGAGCGCTAAAAAATGCGTCTGTTGATACCCTCAAAATGACATCCATGGTCGGTTTCATCACCTTGGCGGCATCATTCTTCGGCACGGTGTTTATTGCTATCGGCGGCAATAAATTCGTCCTAGGCCTTGCTGACATCATACCGTTCGGCGCATGGGGCGTCTTGCTGATCACAATGCTCATAGTTTTCTTTCTGGGGATGTTCATTGATACCATCGCAATTGTCGTTATCTGCGCACCAATATTTACGCCGCTTATCACAGCTGCGGGTTTCGATCCGCTGTGGTTTGCGCTTTGCTTTCTGACGAACGTGCAGATGGCGTATCTCACCCCGCCTTTCGGCTTCAGCCTTTTCTATCTGAAAGGAGCCGCTCCGGAAGGGATAGAGCTGAAACATATCTACAAATCGTCGCTTCCATTTATTGCGGTCCAGTTTACCGGGCTTGTGCTCTGTATCATATTCCCTGCGCTGGCGACATGGGGCGTCAAAGTGTTCATGTGATTTGAGACTTATGCGGAAAGAGTTTAACCTTCAAGCGGGTCTCTTTCCGCAGACTTTTAAGTAATATGATGTAAGGAGTGCAACCTGATTTGTCAAAAATTATGGACGTGAAAGACGCCGTCTCTCTGATAAACGACGGTGACTCAATAGTTGTATCCGGGTGTGAAAATCTGTTGGTGCCCGAAAAGGTGCTTTCCGCGCTGGAAAACAGGTTTCTGGAGACCGGGCGCCCCCGGGACCTCACCGAGTACCACCCCGTCGTCTACGGGATGGGCGAGGGCCTGGGCCTGGAGCATTTCGCCCACAAGGGCATGGTGAAAAGAGCGGTCGGCAGCGGGTTCAGCTACCTGAAGACCTCGCGCATGACCACGCTGGTTAACGAGAACAAGATAGAAGCATACGTCATGCCCATGGGCACGGTCTACCGCATGCTTCAGAACGTGTCCCTCGGGGAGCGCTTCACGCTGACGGACGTGGGCATCGGGACCTTTGTCGACCCCCGCCGCGAGGGCGGAAGGATGAATTCCGGGACGACGGGGGACATCGTCTCGGCCGTGCAGCTCGGGGGTAAGGAACTTTTGTGCTATGAGAACCCAAGGATCGACGCTGCTCTAATAAGGGCGCACACGGCCGACGAGGAGGGCAATCTCAGCTTTGAGCAGGAGCCCGTCACCCTCGGCGTCTACACGATGGCGATGGCGGCCAGGGCCTGCGGCGGAAAGGTTGTGGCGCAGGTGAAGCGGGTCGTCGCAAAGGGGAGCATCCACCCCAAAAAAGTGTATGTGCCGGGCATCATGGTGGACGCCGTGGTGGTGGAAGAGGAGCAGGCCCCGTCCGGGGGCGCGTACAATCCGTTTCTGACCGGGGAAAACACAATGCCGCTCGGGCATATCCCGCCGCTGCCGCTCGACGCGCAGAAGGTGATACTGAGAAGGGCCGCCGCGGAGATAGGGGAAACGCCAAAAACGGTCAATCTGGGCGTCGGGATACCGGCGAGCATCCCGAAGATACTGGTGGAGGAGAACGCGCTCGAAGGGGTCACCTTCTTCACGGAGCACGGCTCGATGGGGGGGATACCCGCCGACCGCAGCGTTTTCGGAACAAACATTAATCCCGTATTCCTGACTGACCCCGTTCAGGTGTTTCAAGCGTTCCGCGGAGGCCTTCTGGATGTAACATTCCTCGGATGCGCCCAGATGGATCGGCATGGAAACGTTAACGTCAGCAAGTTCAACGGGGTCGTCCCCGGCTGCGGCGGATTTATAGACATCGCCTACAAGACGAAGAAACTCGTGTTCTGCGGCACATTCTCAGCCGGCGGCGTTGACGTCGCGGTGGAAAACGGAGCGATCAATATAAATAAAGAAGGCCGGTTCTTTAAACTGGTACCGGATGTGGAGCAGGTCACGCTGAACGGCAGAGAGGCTCTTAAAAAAGGGCAGTCTGTCCTTTTTGTCACTGAACGCTGCGTTTTTATGGCGGAAGAGGATGGCCTGCATCTGATCGAAGTGGCCCCGGGCGTAGATGTAAAGACGGACATCCTGGCCCATATCCCCTTTGACGTCAGGGTTGACAGTTCACTTAAAACAATGGATGAAAGATTCTTCCGCCCTTAACAGGGCGTGAAGGTCAGCAAACAAGAATCGGAGGTTTTGCCATGAGTAAATACCTGGAAGAATTTGTCGTCGGCGAAAAATACACGACACCCGCGCGCACAATTACGGAGACGGACGTGGTAATGTTCGGCTGCACAACCGGAGATTTACACCGAAATCATATGAATGCCGAGGCCATGAAAGAATCTCAGTTCGGACAGCGGATCGCTCACGGACTTCTGGGCCTTTCGATGGCCCACGGACTTTTTTACGCGATCGACTTGATACGCGACACGGCAATCGCGTTTCTTGCTGTAGAGAACTGGGAGTTCAAGGCTCCGATTTTCTTCGGAGACACCATACACTGCGAAATTACGATAGCCGATGTGATCTACAGCCGCTCAAAACATGACCGCGGCGTTGTAAAGTTTAAGTTTGAAGTTTATAATCAGAACGGCGTTTTGACACAGACGGGTATAAAAAGCATAATGATGATGCGCAAACCGGCCTGATCCGGCCCCCATCATCGCAGAACAGAAAGAGGTCTTTATGGAATACTGCAAACTGCCCGGAACCGACATATCAGTCTCGCGCCTGTCCCTCGGCACATGGAATTTCAGCGGAGCCAAGGTGTGGGGAGAGGCCGATGACAAAGAGTCTATCCGCGTAATACAGATGGCGGTCGAAAAGGGCATAAATTTAATCGATTCGGCTGAGAGCTACGGCGACGGACGGGCGGAAGAGGTCACCGGAGCCGCCGTTAAGGACAGGAGAGACAAGGTTGTCCTTGCCACAAAGGTCTACTCCAACGCCCTCAGATACGACGAGGTCATCGCCCACTGCGAGGCGAGCCTCAAACGTCTTGATACCGATTATATAGATTTGTATCAGATACACTATCCGAACCCGGATATCCCTCTCTCCGAGCCATACTCAGCCTTTGAGAAGCTCAAAAAGGACGGAAAAATCCGCCTGTTCGGGGCATGTAATTTCGGGCCAAACTGCCTTAAGGAGACCGAGAGCACCCCGCTTGTCACAAATCAGCTCCCCTACTCGCTTATCTGGCGCGTAGCCGAGAAAAAGGTAATTCCCGCTACGGCGGAACGGGGCGTTTATGTATGGGCGTTCTCTCCGCTGGCACAGGGACTTCTGACCGGTAAGTTCCGGTCGATAGACGACGTCCCAATGGGACGCCGCGAAAACAGGTTTTATGATTCCAAATGGAAACAGGGCAGACATTCCGATTGCGGCTTTGAAACCGAGATTTTCGATCTTGTGGGGAAACTGGCTAAGCTTTCCGAGGAGTCCGGTTTCTCGATGGCGGCCATCGCCATGGCGTTTTTGAAAAACAACCCGGCGGTGGGCAGCATATTGAACGGCGCCCGTTCAGAACGTCAGTTGTTGCAGAATATCGAATGTTTTGAAGCTGAAGTGCCGAAAGAGGTCGTAGAACGCGCTATAGCTCTGTCCGAGTCTCTGAAGCAGGCAGAGGGCGATAACGCTGATATGTGGATATCCGAAAACGGAGGACGCATAAACTGACGCCCACTTACTGCTGTGAGGTTTGCCCATTTACATTTTTAAGCCTCAAATTGTACGGGACTTAGCCATCCAATGGCTTTTGTATTATAGCAGAGTTCAATATAACTGAATATGTCCTGCCGAGCTTGTTCAGGATTGTCGTAGTGGGCATCCTGAACAAGCTCTCTTTTTAGCGTACGGTATAAACATTCCATGCCGGCATCATCAGAACATATTTACCAAAAGTAACAGAAAAGCTGAAAGAGAAAGTTACGAGCGGAATATTTGATCAGGCGTACATATGGTAATTTATATTAATTTATCAAAAGTGAGCTTATTTGTTTATCCGTCAGGTCACAGCTGTAAAACAGGCTGTAAAAATCTTTTGCGCACTGGTTTAAGTCATATTCATACACATCCGGGTAAATCGTTTCGGCAATCCAGCAGATGCCTATTATACGGTTTACGGAAACCGGTGCGTCCAGCCACGAAAACGGCTCGGCGGGCGCGGAGTAGACTTTGCCGTTTTTGACGGCGTCAAGCGTCCCCCAGGTAGAATCACCGGTGATCATGGCAGATACATTGCCGCCGTTTTCGGAGGGCGCGGTAATGATAACGTCGGGATTCCAGGCGAGAACCTGCTCCATATTGACTTTCAGTCTGCCGTTGGATTCCGCGGGCAGGCTTACATCATTCAAGCCTCCTGCAAGCTCGATAATCTCCGTGTGTGAAGAACCGCCGGGCGATGTCTGCAGTCCCTTTCCGCCGGAGGTATAATAAAATGTCACTTTATCATTTTCCGCTATGGAAGCCGATTTTTCTTTTACATCGCTGATGATATTATCACAGTAAGCACCCAGCTCATCAGCCCTGTCGGTACAGTTTAGAAGTTCGCCCAAAAAGCGGTAGCTTTCGCCTATGGTTTCAAGATCAAAACCGACTGTGACGACCGGAATGTTCATGGATTCCTGAATTGAATCCGCAGTGGCCGCGGTATTAGCGTCTAATGTAGTCATATAGACAATGACATCCGGGTTCAGCGCGGCGACTTCTTCCCTGCTTGCGGTTGTATTCCCGCCCTGCATCGATCCGATGACCGGCAGAGCCACGCACGCTTCATTAATATAAGTGAGACTGCCGGCACTCAGCTCTGAATTCCAGGCAGCAAGCTTATCCGGGCAAAGCGTGTACAGCATGACGGCGCCGGGCTGCCCGGTGGCGCAGACACGCCCGATATTTGCCGGCACCGTAACGATGCGTCCGGCCAAATCGGTAATTGTGACCTCTGCCGCAGCTTCGGCCGAAGCGCCGGACCCTGATTCGGTTGTCTCTGCGGAAGAGACCGTATTTGTCGGGGCCGCGCCGGTTTCCCCGGTACCGGAACCCGCTGTGCTGCCGCCGCAGGAAGATAAAATTAGTAACAGTGATATCAGTGTCAGCCCGAAGGCATATTTAATTTTTTTCATTGCTTTTCTCTCCTTTTATGTTCTGACCGGCAAGCATACCGTAGACGCGCCGTTTCCAGCGAGAACGCTTCTTATATGTACGTCTACGCCGTAAATACGTTTTAAAACCGGCTCAGTTAAGATTTCTCCGGCGGGGCCGACGGCAAATTTTCTCTCTCCCAAAAGCACGGCGACCTTGGTTGAACAGGCAAAGGCCTGATCCGGGGAGTGCGTGGAATAAATAACAGCCCGATTCTTCCCCGCAAGTTTCCGTATACAGTCCAATATCTGCACCTGATTTCCGAAATCAAGATTGGATGTAGGCTCATCCATTAGTAATATGTCCGCATTTTGCGCCAGAGCGCGGGCAATCAGAACCAATTGTCTTTCTCCGCCGCTTATTTCAGTAAAGCGCCTGTGCGCCATGGCGGATATGCCAAGCTCGCTCATAGCCTTCAGGGCGATATCTTCTTCCTCATCCGACGGGCATTGAAAGAGCGAAAGATGCGCCGTGCGCCCCATAGTAATCACATCAAGAACGGTAAACGGAAATGTGATCGTTTGTGACTGCGGCACATATGCAATCTTCTTTGCCATCTGATTCCGCCTGATATCGCGGATATCGATACCGTCTATGGTAACCTGACCCGAAATCGGCGGGAGCATGTTCATGAGTGAGCGGTAAAGCGTGGTTTTTCCCGCTCCGTTGGCCCCCAATACACAGACGATATCGCCGGCGGACACCTCGAAACTGATATCTTCGATTATTGCCCTGCCATGATAGCCGCATTGTAGTTTTGTCAGTCTGAGCATCAGAGCCACCCCCTTTTCCCGCGCAAAAGCAGAAAAACAAAAATCGGCGCGCCGGTGACCGCGGTCAGTATCCCCAAAGGAATTTCTATCACCGCCAGATTTCTTGAAATGTTGTCTACCGCGAGGAGGAATATCCCGCCCAAAAGCGCCGTCGCCGGCAGCAGCCTGCGATAATTCGGCCCGGTCAGCATCCGCGCCATATGAGGCACCACAAGCCCCACCCATCCGATCTGGCCGCAAATGCTGATAGCCAGGGACGTGAGCAGCGTCGCGCAGCACACCACAATACCGCGGACAAGCCCCGGATTTATGCCGAGCGCCATCGCATCCTCTTCACCGAGTGAGAGCACATTGATTCTCCACCTGATAAGCATAAGGACCAGAAGGCCTGCCGAAAACGGAACAATCGTCGCGATAAGCCCCTGCGCTGTTACGTCGGACAGTCCGCCCATAAGCCAGAAGGTAATCTCCGGGAGCTGGCTGTATGGATCGGCAGTGTATTTTATGATCGAAATAAACGCATTGAAGAGCGCCGAAACCACCATGCCCGAGAGTATCATAACAAGCGTTTTGCTCCCCCGGCTTGACGACAGCCAGCTGAGCAGGCAGCTTGCCAGAACGGCGATCAGCCCGAAGGCAAAAGAAATAATCTGTATCATGTAAGTGGGCAGACCGTAAATGATGGCGAGCGAGGCGCCGAACCCCGCGCCCGCGGAGGCTCCCAGAATATCCGGGGATACCATCGGGTTCCTGAAAACGCCCTGATAGGAGGAACCTGCCGAGGAGAGCGCCATTCCCACGAGTACGGCAGCAAATATGCGCGGAATCCGGATTCCCAGCATGACGTGTGTAATTGTATCATTCTCCGTACCGGCAGATAAACTGTGAATCCAAGTTAAAAACTCCGACATGCTGATGTGAAATCTGCCCCAGCATATTGACAAAAGAACAAGAGCAAACAAAGTTACTGCCAACAGAACATATATAAATCCGGAGCCTTTTTTTACCGAGTGTCTCTTTAAGGGCATATGGGCCTCCGTCTCCATGCCTCCCCTCATCTTAAGTAACCTTGACATGCCGGCTCACTTTCAGGAGCAGAGACTGCATGAGGCACAGTCTGCCGGAGAGCACCCTAATCCTCCGCTGACAAACGGTGAAACAGTAAAATGCGTGGCCGACATCGGGTATACATGGGGAAGTGTGTCTGTGATAACGGCCGTCCCGTTAATGTAATTAAACGCAATCCGTATCGGACTGTAGAATAACTGTTCGTCGGAACACGGATGCGGTATCGGCACAGGCTCATAACTGAAAAAATGTTCGTCCTCCGTCTGTACCGCAATGCGGTTTGAAACTGTTGAGAGCGCAAGCGGCTTCCCGTCCTTAGCAAATGTGACGGAGCCGCTGTCGGCTGTCACCCCCTGGCTCAGCGGGTCAAAAGCCACGAGCGTTCCTATTTCTGTTTTGACTTTTACCGGAAATTCCGGTTCAAGCGAGCGGAGTTCACCGGACTCATACAGGGAAAACCCATGCCGTACTTTAAATTTCCCGCAGGGCGTATCGGCCGAAATTGTTTCACCCGGAAAAAGCGTAATGCTCTTGATATCACCGCTCGCATAAAAGCATATGCTGCTCACCATCGCTGTGAAGGCCGTGAATCCCAGGTCGAATGAGAGCGGGATGTTCATTCTCTTCTCGTCCTCTTCGGTCCAGAAACCGCTGATCTGGCCATCGACCGGGAACACCCTGTGCAGCTCGCCGCTCTCGTAAAATGTGATCAGCTCGGCCGGAAGTTCACCGATCGGCGTTATTACCTCCTGCTGCTCCTCGAATGCGACGGAGCCGACAAGTCCGTTTCGGTAAAACTTCACGGAAGGTTTGTTTTTTCGGCGGGGCGTCTCGGTATAAACCGGGATAAGCTCGCCGGCGTGCGTCAATATAACGTTTCTTTCCCTCAGTTTTGCGGATTTCAATTCTCCGGTATCGTAATGTTCGAGGGCCGTGAATCCGCCCAGAATTCCAAACGGCATCTGAATCCGGCCATCCCCCAGATCAATATAGGAACTCATATAAGCACCTCATTTCAGACAGGTTTTTTTACGAGCGATATGAGCATATGGTCATCTTTCCGCTTTTGAGTCAACCGATAAGCCGTTTCACTATCTAGCCAGGCCGGGATGTGCCGGCATATTATAACGAGTTCCAGAAACGGCGTGTTTTTCAAAAACGGTTTCAGAATCATTTTTGAAGTAAGCTCCGGAAATTGTTTTTGGATCTCAATCAGGTCGAGCGTAAACACGCCCGGGGTCTCCGTTTGAGCAGGCGCGGCTTTTTCGAAGGCGTCTGAGTCCATATTTATCTTTGCCTCGGCTAAGGCGATATCCTCGGCGATTCCGGTAAGCTGCTCCTGTGAGACCTCGGAAATTTCGAATATATGCTTTCCATGCTTATCAAATATCGAAAAAATTATGCCGGAAACCGACGGTCCCGCAACCGCCGCGCAGTCTTCAATAAGCGGGATAAGCCTCTCCGCCGAATCTCTCACCCCGGCAGGCGTAAAATCATTAAATTCCGGGAAGTTTTCCGTGCGCCCGTTCACCCAGACGCCGTTTTGCTTTTCAAATATTTCCATTCTGTCCGCAAGTTGAAACGAAGCGGGAAGTGTTGTTTCATTCCCGGAAACGGCAATTTTAAGCCCGGCCGTCTTCTCCCCTCGGCATTTGTTACAGTCCGTACATTTTTCTGAAATATTTTTCAAGCTCGTCAGCACCTTTCCTGTCAACGTCAAATGAGAAAAGCCGGTTTGCCGTATGCAGCAAATTGTTCATATTGCATCCGCCCCCTATACCGGCAATGGAGCAGCAGGCATATGAAGCGCCGCTCTTTAATGCCTGAATTGTATTGGGAACCGCCATTCCAAGCTGGTCCAGTCCCTCATATCCCACGTTATAACCAAGTTCTCGCACCTCTTTGATGAGCGCGGCGCAGGAGGACAGCGGCTGGACGCCCAGCGAATCTTTTATGCAGAGCCTTGAAATAGTCATGCCGGAAACCAGTCCGACCAGATTTTCTATAAAGCTCGGTTCCGCCCTGGACGCATCCACCAGTCCGACGGAAACGGTAATCTCCGAATTCTGCAGTATTTCCTTACATTCAAGAATCGTTCTTCTGACCCAGTCCTTGTTTTTTCCGTACACTGTATAAATCAGCGGATAGGAAGCCGGTATTTCAAAATGAATGGCGCGCGCGCCGTAGCGTATGATATCGCTGAGTCCTTTCGGCTCCATTCCGACGCATACGATGACAGAAGCGTTTTTTACACTGTCCCGAAGCGCTTCAAACTCGCTCAGGGAAGATACTCTGACAGCAATTTCGTTTATGCCGATCTGATCCAGCATGCCGGCGGTATTTATGCGCTCATCCCGGTCCATGTGCTTTCCGAAATGATATAAAGTCGTATCCGCTATATAACGCCTTTCCTTCATGGGCACTCGCATCCCATGAGCAGTTCCCTCAGAAGACCGTCAAGCCGGTCAAGCGCTTCAAGCCCAAATTTTGCCTTTCTCCCTTTCAGAAAGTTAAGCGCCCGCGTAACATCCTCGAATGCCGCCATATTATCCATTCCGAAGAAAGAAGTAACCACGTTTGAACCGCCGATAAGAGCCCACTCAACCGCAATACTCGTAGCGGAATGGCAGTCGTTTTCCGGCGATAATTCTATTGTCCCGCTAAAGGTCGACCGAAGATTGTTGAGCAACGTGTCGACCGGCTGCAAAATTGCGTCGGCCAGCCCACAGACGCGAACCCGGCTGCTGTCCTTATAGTGAACGATGGTGAAAAAGTCTCTCATGTCGTTAATTCTTATCTCGGCATAAACGCGATGACCCATGTCGCTTTTATTTGCGCATACAAACCTTTTTATGTCTTTGCAGGATGCATACTTCTCTGCATCCTGCAATTCCTTTATACGAAGTATATACTGCGCGTTGGGCGCAGCGCCTCCAAGAGATTCGTACTCAGGCGCGGAGACCTCCAGAAAATCCGCGCCTGAGGAAAAGAGCAGCGCAGCAAGCTGCCGGAGTATTTTTTCTCCGGGTTCGTATACCTCGATACAGGCCAATGTCCTGTCGATGATACGTGTCATACCGTAACCGTCCTTTCCATTGCGGGCAGGAAGCGTCAGAACCGGTACTCTTCCACAGGTTTACCCTGTTCAAAATGCTCCCCGCATATTCTTATCACGGCGTCCTCATCCAGACCGCCATACCAAATTCCCTCCGGATATACGACCATAACCGGGCCGTGTTGGCAGATGCCGAAGCATCCTGTGTTGCTGATCATCACATCTCCGGTGAGGTCCATGTTTTCAACCTCCTGCGTCAGTGTCATAAGCAGGTCCGGACTGCCTTTTTTCGCACACATGCCGTTTTGCGTTCCGTTAGGACGGCAGCTGGTACACATAAATACGTGATATTTCGGTGAAGTCACTTAAATTCCTCCTCTTCGGTAAATTAAAAAACGTAAACGCGCCGGGGAGAACCGTCCTGCGAATCCCGTAATCCGGTTTTCCCGATATCGGCCAAGCTATTTTATCAGGTTACATAACGCACTCGAAGTCCTCGTCTGAGGCTTCCCTATCCTGACGGTCCATCAGGGCATCCAGAATTTTTTCAACCATACGCATTCCGCCCCGGTACCCGATTACAGGCTGTATTGTCCCGCCATATCTGTCGAGCACGGGGAAACCCATGCGCACAATCGGAATATCCTCAGCCTTGGAGATGTATTTGCCGTAGGAATTACCCAAAAGAAGGTCAACCTGTTCGTTTTTGATAAGCTGATGCAGATAGAAAAGATCGGTGTCGGCTTTTACGACGCAGGTTTCCGGCAGGCTGTATTCGCCTATAAGTTTGTTTACAAGCAGTTCAAACTCGCGTTTTGGCGTGCCGGTTATTACATACTTCGGAATCATTCCCATCTCAAGGCACAGCGAAGTCATTGCATATGCAATGTCGGGGTCACCGTAAATCGCAACTTTTTTGCCGCTGGTGTAGGGACTTGAATCCAACAGAAGATCAACAAGCCTGCCGCGCTCATTTTCCAGAACTTTGGGAACGTCCGCGCCGGTAAGTCCTTTGAGCGCCATCACATAACCGTCCGTAAATGAAACCCCGACAGGAAGCGGCAGAAGCTGATACGGGACCTTAAATTTCTTTTTCATAAGCTCCGCCGGATCGAACGAGGCAATATGGCCAAGGGCTACAAGGCTCCTGCAGCCGCCCAGCGCTTCAATTTCGGGAATGGTGGTGCCGCCCTCGCCGTAATACTCATAGCGGCCGGTCATCGGAACGTCCAGCGTGTTGTCGTGATCGGGCAGGTAAATAAAGTCCGCGAACATCGCTGCCGCAATCCGTTTAAGCTCCTTATCGTCACCCGGATTGACCCAGCCCGGGAAAATGGCGATCTTTCCGTTTTTTGGAGCGGTGGCATCCGTCATTTGATTTACGAATGAGCACATCATGTTCGAAAATCCCTGGATATGCGATCCCTCGTAACTTGGCGTACTGGCATATAAAATCTTTTTATTTTCAGGTATTTTTATATCGAGAAGATATGACTGTACGTCGTCGCCAATCGTTTCAGAAAGACAGGTGGTGTGCACGGCAATGATATCCGGGTCATAAATATCAAAGATGTTTTTTACGGAAGTGGTCAGGTTGGTTCTGCCGCCGAATACGGAAGCGCCCTCGGTAAATGAGCTGGATGTACTGACGACAGGCTCTTTGAAATGCCTGCTCAGTACCGTCCTGTGATAGGAACAGCATCCCTGGCTCCCGTGGCTGTGAGGCATACATTTATGCACGCCCAGCGCGCAGTACATAGCGCCCACGGGCTCACAGGTTTTACACGGGTTTATGGTGACGCCTTTTCTCTCGACTATTTCCTTCGGTGTCATATCAAGCATTACGCTTCACCTCCCAAAAAACCCGAAAGTTCGGGTCTGACTTCCCACGGCGCCTTCACGAGGCCCCATGCCGTACAGTAGAGCGCCATTGTCATATCGCGGCCGAAGTTAACCGCTCCGATAAATCCCGAATACGGGCCCGAGTAATCGTATGAGTGGATTTGGCGAGAAGCGCATCCGTCCTTCAGCACGGAGTATTTGTCCTTAAGACCCGATAGAAAAATATCCGGGCGCATTTTCTTGATAAGCTCGTCGGTCTCAAAGAAGTTATAATCGTCGACGACGATGTGGCCGGGCTTCATATCGCGGATCATTCCGTCGTAGCTGTCCAGTTCCACGCCCTCGCACTTCAGCTTTTCTATTTCTTCCGAAGTGTAGCGTTCCCTGTAAAAATCCGGGTCGGCCTGCACTGTGATGCTCTCGATATTTTTGGAGTCGGCATCCAGTTTTATATTGGGAAGAACTTCGCGGCCCTCAAAATCGTCCCTGTGAGCGAACTCGTAACCGGCGATAATCGTCTCCACCCCGAAGTCCTCAAGCAGCTTCTGATAATGATGGCTGCGTGAGCCGCCGGAGAAAATACCCGCTGTTTTTCCCTTAAGTTTCAGCTTAAAGTGTTCAACGTCGTCGTGTATGCTTTCAAGCTCGTCGGCGATGACTTCCTCAACCCTTGCCGTAAGCTCGGGGTCGTTAAAATATTTTGCGATCATCCTCAGACTCTGACAGGTAGCGCCTATGCCGATGAAATTTATCTTGAGCCAGTCGATGCCGTATTTTGTCTTCATCATCTCCGCAATGTAGTTGATGGAACGGTGGCACATGACAAGATTGAGGTCGGCCAGATGGGCGTTTTTCATTTTTTCATAAGAGCCGTCGCCGGTAAAAATTGTGACGATTTCTATTCCGCAGCGCTTCAATATCCGCTCTTCTTCCCATGCGTCGGAGCCGATATTGTATTCGCCGAGTATGTTTACCGAAAACCTGCCTTTTGGTTTTTTATCTCCGGTGCCTATGATATATTTCATCAGTCCGTTATTGGCGATATGGTGGCCCGAAGACTGGGAAACGCCCTTGTAGCCCTCGCAGGAAAAACCGATCGCCTTGATGCCGTATTTTTCCTCGGTGCGTCTGGCGACGGCTTGCACATCGTCACCTATAAGACCAATCGGGCAGGTGGAGCAGATCATGATGCATTTGGGGTCAAATATCTTCATGCATTCGTCGATACCCTGCTCAAGCTTCTTTTCACCGCCGAAAACGATGTCCGTTGGACGCATGTCAGTGCAGATGCAATAGGGAATGAAATTTTTGTTGTCGCTGTCGGGATCCGGCTTTGCCCTGTTTCGGCGGGTACCCCAGCTGTAATATGCGCAGCCGATAGGGCCGTGAGTTATTATGCATACGTCCTTCAACGGCCCGACGACAACGCCTTTGCAGCCCGCGTAGCAGCAGCCGCGCGCCGTCATGACGCCGGGAACTGTTCTGGTATTGGCGTTTATTGTGTCCGGCTCGCCGCCTGACTTCAGCTGAGTGATGTGCTCTTTTCGGTTTTTATAAACGCGGGCGGAATACTTGTCAAGCAGCCGTTCTCTTTCGGTTGACATGATAGCGCCTCCTCACATAATTTCATCGGTTGGCAGGCCGTCCCTGACACGGTAGGACTCCATAATGGGGCATACGAAAACCTTTCCGTCCCCCGGCTTGCCGGTTTGATTAACTTCGATTATAAGCTGCACGACCTTGTCTGCCATTTCGTCCGTAGTGACAAGCGTGAAGAATCTCTTCGCAATCAGCCGAGAAGCTTCCGTAAAATGTTCTCCGATAACGTCCTGCGGCAGACTCCCGGTGGCCAAAAGAGCGGTGACAAGTTCCGTGTCCGCGCTTTTTTTCCCTCGTCCCAGACAGGGCCGGCAGGTAAAAGCCGGAAAATGATTTTCCATTAAGATGCGCTTTGTGGCGTTTATTTTATTAGGGCGAATAATCGCAATGATTTCTTTCATATGCGATACTCCTTACAGACCGGACTTGCCGTTGCTTACGGTATACGCTTCAACGACCGGTGAAACGAAGATTTTTCCGTCACCGAAATTGCCGCCTCCGGTTCTTGCCGTCCGCATAACGATTTTGATAATGTCGTCCTTGTTCTCGTCCTCGCAGACAACAATCAGCATTTCCTTCGGAATCTCGTCATATTGGACGTCGCCCACCATAATGCCTTTCTGTTTTCCGCGTCCGTAAACGTCCATCTTGGTCACGGCGGGGAAACCGGACGCCAAAAGCTCTGATATGACCTCGTTGGTTTTTGTGGGCCTGATTATCGCTCTTATCATCAACATAAATTTAATCTCCTTAATCCATCATTCCATGTTCCATCAGAATCTCTTCGAGCCTATCTACTGACATCGGTTTGGGAATTACGAACATATCGTTTCCGTCAATTTTATGCGCAAGAGCGCGGTATTCGTCCGCCTGCGGTTCCTCCGGCGAATAGTCTATAACGGTTTTCTTGTTTATCTCAGCCTTCTGAACGGCGTTATCACGTGGGACAAAATGGATCATTTGAGTTCCGATTTCCTTTGCCACCGCCTGAACCAGCTCCGCCTCGCCGTCAACTTTTCTACTGTTGCAGATGAGTCCGCCCAAACGGACGCCGCCGGTATTTGCGTATTTTGCAATGCCTTTTGAAATATTGTTAGCCGCGTAAAGCGCCATCATTTCACCGGAACAGACGATGTATATTTCCTTTGCTTTGCCCTCGCGTATCGGCATTGCAAAACCTCCGCATACGACGTCACCCAGGACATCGTAAAAAACGTAATCCAGATCGCTCTCGTAAGCGCCCAACTGCTCCAATAAATTTATAGAGGTTATGATTCCACGGCCGGCACATCCGACTCCGGGTTCCGGGCCTCCGGATTCAACGCCCTTTATGCCGCCGTAACCTATTTTCAAAACGGCATCAAGTTCAATATCGTCGCCTTCCTCACGGAGAGTATCAAGGACTGTCTTTTGAGCGAGGCCACCGAGAACCAGCCTCGTTGAGTCCGCCTTCGGGTCACACCCCACTATCATTATTTTCTTGCCCATCTCGGCCAGACCGGCCGTCAGGTTTTGGGTCGTCGTGGATTTCCCTATACCGCCTTTTCCATAAATGGCTACCTGCCTCATGTTTTTACCCCCGTTCGAAAAATATGGATTAAAAAAGCAAAGGCGCACGTTAATAAATAACTAGCGCCTTTGCTTTATAATCTTATTATAGCAATTTGTTTTTTTTATTCCATACGGCAATACGTCAAAATTATTAAGATTTTCGAGAAAAAAGTGTTGATATATGCTAAAAATATTTCGATTTTTTTCCAGATTGGGTGATTAAGCCAAGTTCACCTTTTGTAGAGGCTAGAAAAACGCTACATAGTATTGTTCGAGCGGTGCTATTCTTGTTTGGTATATAGCCGGTAAGCGCGATTGAAAATCCTCTTGCTTCCGGCGCTGCCGTTTTGGTCGTCCCATGCTAGTCTGAGGCAGGTAGCAACATAAACTTCTTTGGTGATTATCTGCGCCTTCATGTTTTATCTTTTAAGAGGCATGTGCGCAGAGAATTCGGCATAAAGCTTGCTGTACATATGCAAATTCAAGTATAAAACCTAAGGTGTTGGCTGCTCCCTTTGTTCGTCAAAGATCGGGTGAAATGGTTCGTGCTTAACCGCTCCGAAAATTAAGTTAGTTAATTTTTTATAAAAGCCGGTTGAT
>JBFWIW010000039.1:0-3809 GCA_050253535.1 Oscillospiraceae bacterium | reverse complement strand
ATACCCACTTCTCATCAAAATCCAGGTTCAGGTTCTTTGAAAAAGAATAATACAGGTTTACTTTTTGGTAGTATTCCTCATATACCGAAAGGGTATAGGATGTTAAGGTCGGCTTAGACAACTCGCCGACTTTCAAGGTAAAACATTCATCCACATAGCAAATGAACTGGTCCAAAAGAGCTTCGTTATTCACGTCGAACGGAAGCGTCATAAGACGCCATTCCACCGTCTCGCTTAACTTATACGGTTTGAGCTTGTCAAGAATCAGAATATAATCCCGTACATCTTTTTTTCGGTAATATTGCAGGGACTCCTCTCTTGTGCTCCAAAGCGCCAGTTTTTCCTTGAGCGGAAGACCGCCGATATTCAAAATTGCTTCGCTGGGGCCGACAGCAGCTTCTTCTATTTCATCATCTGGTACCTGAAGCTGATTTTCAATAAAAAATATACCGTCTTCCATACAAGCGACGTATCCCACATCATATATCCCGATACGCCCTGCTCGTCCGGCTATCTGCTTTGTCTCCTGTGATGAGAGAAATCGGAATTCTTCACCGTCAAATTTCTTGATTTCAGTAAATACAATTCTTCTGATCGGAAGATTGACACCCATTCCAATAGCGTCTGTCGAAATCAATATGTGGTTTTCTCCATTGATAAAGGAATCATACTGAAGTTTTCTCACCTCAGGAGGCAGGTCGCCATAAATTACACTATTTTTTATCTCATGTTCTGAAAAATACCCAGAAAGAGCAAGTACCTTCCTTTTTGAAAATGCAACGAGCGCGTCACCGCGTTTTATATCAGAGAATTTTACACGAGATTTCTGTGTACGGAGCGGTACCAGACGGGCGTATTCCCTAATTTCTAGATTATCTCCGCAGTCTTGGATCATTCTGATCAGCTGCTCTTTGGCGTTCAGCGCTCCGCAAAGATGTATTTCGGGGCTGCAAAGTCCAAGAATTGCCCGTGTCCAGGCGTCGCCTCGCTGCGAATCGGAAACCATTTGAACTTCATCGATCACGGCAATTTCATAGAATTTTTGAATATCGGCCTTTTCCACAGTACAGCTGGAATGCCTGGCGCCATCAATAACGACTTCCTCTTCACCCGTGAGCAGATTGCAGGGAATGTTTTCGCTGTTAAGCCGTTCGTAATTTTCCAAAGCTAAAATCCTGAGCGGGGCAAGATAGATTCCATTGCTGCATTGTTTCAGGCGCTGCAGCGCGTTGTAAGTTTTTCCAGTGTTGGTCTCGCCCAAATGAAGAAAAAAGTTACGTTTCATTTTTCTGGCCTTGGGATACTCGTCTTTTGGATTTTCCGGCAGGAGCCTGTTGAATTTTTCGGCAATAATCTTTGGAATGTGATTTGTTACAAGCACCGAGATTATACCGGAATTTAAATATGCCCTGAAATTGCCCTTGATAATGTCTTTAAATTGATATTCCGTTTTATTGGTTTCATTATAATGCTGAAGCAGCCGCACCGAGACATTTTCAAGCAAACCGACATAACCGTCATAAATCTGCTGGTATTCTTTAAGATTATTTGACGGTAATGCTTTTAGCTTTTTAATCTTATTTCTTATAATGGCCTCAAGGTGCCATAGTTTACTGTTTTTCGTTTCCGCAGCCTGCTGTTTTATCTTCGGGTATTGTTTTTTTAAATAATCAAGCTCGTGCTGGACCCTTTGGTTTTTCATGATACTTTTTCCTCCGGTAAAATTATTTACCGCTCCCTTAGGATAATTTATCTTGTTATTGCGCATTCATTTTTCTTAAATCAAAAATATGTTCCCCTTAAATATGTAATATATCATAGTTGTGAGTCATCATAAAAAAATAAGCCGCTAAAATCAAGGCGGCTTATTTTTAACCAAATTTTCTATCTGTTTTTATTTTTTGGTTTTTTGTATGCATTTTATTCACATCGATAATAGTATTTCGACAGGATATACCTTTCTTCAAAAGCCAACTTATTAAAAAATCGGTTTCAAAACTTCATTTTTTTAATCTGACTATATAAAAAATCCTGTAACCTTACCGGCTGCAGGATTTTTTAAAATTGGTGGAGACATAGAATGGCCTTACAGATCCACAATATAGGGGGATTTGCAAGCTGTCCTGTATTTGAAGACGTTTGAACCGTTCAAGTGCTTCCCGGAACAAAGACCCGCTGATTTACTCAATAGGTGGGGCTATGTCAAGAAAGCGCACGTCTTTGTTTTTTTCCTGAATATAATTTAATGTCCACTGATTATTAACGAGTATTACAGTTCTTTGATACTGATCCTCCGCAATGACTGCGCCATTGTAACTCAGCATTTCTTTTGTGAATTTATCCGCGACGACCCAGCGTGCCATGGAGTAAGGCAAACCGCTTATCTGCATGTCTACGTTATATTCATTTTTTAACCTGTATTCGAGGACCTCGAATTGCAGTATGCCCGCAACCCCTATCATAAACAGCTCTATCCCCATATTTGGATTTTTGAAGACCTGTATGGCGCCTTCCTCGGATATCTGATGAATTCCCTTCAGGAACTGTTTCCTCTTTGATGAATCCTTGGCGACAACCTCGGCAAAGTGTTCTGCAGGGAACATAGGAATTCCTTCGAATCTGAAGAGCTTTTGCCCGCCGCAAAGCGTATCTCCAATCTTAAAAGTACCGGTATCAAAAACACCGATAATGTCGCCTGCGTACGCCTGCTCAACCGATACCCTTTCCTGCGCCATAAACTGCTGGGATTGAGCCAGCCGGACTTTTTTCTTTGTTCTTACATGAGTGATTTCCATACCCTTTTCGTACTTGCCCGAACAAATCCTAACGAAAGCGATCCTATCCCGATGCGCCGGATCCATATTGGCCTGTATTTTAAACACAAAGCCTGAAAAATCATTATCGTAGGGCGTTATACTGCCTTCGCTGTGTCTTCTGCTGCCGGGAGAGGGCGCCATTTGGAGAAACGCCTCAAGAAATTGACGAATACCAAAATTTGTCATGGCGCTTCCAAAAAACATAGGGGTTAACTCTCCTGCCAGGACCTTTTCCATGTCAAAATCGTCGCCGGCAATATCAAGCAGGGAGATATCTTCACGTAGCTTATTGTACAAATGTTCTCCCAATATTTCTCTAAAGCATTTGTCATCGACAGTCCCTGTCTCTGATGCGGCGATATTCTGGCCGTGGTTCCCACCTTCGAAAAGCTCAATCATAGACTGCCTGCGGTCATACACTCCTTTGAAGTCGCCGTCAACTCCAATGGGCCAATTCATGGGGTAGGATCTTATTCCAAGAGTTTCCTCAATCTCCTCCATTAACTCCAGAGGATTTTTGCAGGCTCTGTCCAGCTTGTTTACAAACGTGAAGATGGGAATTCCCCTCATCCTGCAAACATGGAACAGCTTTTTCGTCTGCGCCTCCACACCTTTTGCCCCATCGATGAGCATCACGGCGCTGTCGGCCGCAACTAAAGTACGATAGGTATCCTCGCTGAAATCCTGATGACCTGGCGTATCTAAAATGTTGATACGGTAACCGTTATAGTCAAAATTCAAAACGCTGGAGGTAACGGATATACCCCTTTTCTTTTCAATTTCCATCCAGTCCGAAACAGCGTATTGCGAAGCTTTCCGTCCCTTTACAGTTCCGGCCAACCGTATTGCGCCTCCGTAAAGCAGCAGTTTCTCGGTCATGGTTGTTTTCCCGGCATCCGGGTGGGAAATAATAGCAAATGTTTTTCTGCGGTTGACCTCAGTTTGTATTTCTTGGTTCATTATCATTCAGCGTAACATCCTTAAATAAATACT
>JBFWIW010000038.1:0-28905 GCA_050253535.1 Oscillospiraceae bacterium | reverse complement strand
TGGCAAGGATGTCCGTGCATATTGATGCGCAATTTTCAAATTTGGTTCTGGAGCGATTTGGAGCCTTTGAAATGACCTGACCATCGTTATAACGCTCGAAATCGCTGAAAATGAGTTTTTGAGTTTTAAGCAAGAAAAACAGATGCAGCGCTTGATACGCTGCATCTGTTTTTCTCTTGCACTCTGCCTGTCAGCCGTATGGTTAATAATCGGTCATTATATCCTTATCACCATAAGCTCAACGGTTACAGGGTTTTCCGCGTCAGCGGCTGAAAATCATCGAGACGTAAACAAGCGCAAAATGCAGATGATTTTGCGATGAGCGCATAAAACTCCTGAGCCATATACTAATAGCTATTTATAAAAACGTTATTCTGTTATCTGCAATTTATGTAAACCAATATTACAGTTTTGAGTGCTTATTTAAAAGATTATTTTGTAATAATGGAATAATTATAAATTAATAAAATAAAATTAATTGGATATAAAAATGTTTTTATATAATTCTACTGACTATTTTACGGAGCTTTAAAGGTAAACGCTGTTGATTTTAAGACAGTCCTGAACCTTTTTTACTCCGTATCCCCATATAATCTGATATCGCAAAAACAGGGGTCGCCGAGTGCGTAAAGAGTGAACATTCCCGGTTTTCAGGTGTTAAAGCTTGAGCTCATCGAGTACCATAAGCCAGGTGATTCCACAGTAAAGCACACTTCAACAGGCGACAAAGCATTAGCCGTAAAGACATAAAAACGTTTTTATATTAGCTGCAAGGTTTCATATAACATAAAAAGGAGGGGGAAAGTATTAATCTATTAACGATGAATCCACATGATACAAAGGTGGTTCCGCTGATTGGCGATCCGATCGGCCATGTAACAGGGCCGAGCCTTTTTAATAAGGTTTTTGACGCAAACGGAATAAACGCCATATGCCTTCCCACAAAAGTTGAAAAGGGCAAAATACCGGAGTTTATCAAATCGCTCAAGTATTTAAATTGTCCCGGCTTCATAGTGACCATGCCTCATAAGCGGGATATTCTCTCCATCGTGGATAAGATGGACGATATTTCCCGCATCTTTCGTTCTATAAATTCGGTACATATTTACGAAGACGGCACCCTGGAAGGGCGCGGGCTGGACGGGAAAAGCGCCGTGAGCGCGATCTGTGAAGGCTTTGATCTGGCAGGAAAAAGCGTTATGATGATCGGCGCCGGTGGAATCAGCGGGGTTATCGGTGCTGAGCTCGCTGAAAAGGGTGCCCGGAAGCTGGTGATTCTAAACAGGACGCTGGAGAAAGCTCAGGCGGTTTCTGCCGTTCTTGAGGATAGAACGAATCTTGAAGTGGCGTGTGCGCCGCTTACAGTGGAAAATGCTAACAAAATCGCGGAAAGCGCGGACTGTTTTATTAACGCCACATGTCTCGGAATGAAGGGCATTGCGGAGGACTACGCGGATCTGAGCTTTATGGAGCTTCTTCCCAAGAGTGCCTGTGTGCTTGAGGTGATCACCAATCCTCCGGAGACCTCGGTTGTGAAAAAGGCTCGTGCGCTTGGCCTTAAAACCTTTATGGGTATGGATATGCAGGCTGCTGCAACCGGCGTCATTTCTGAATTTGTTCTCGGAACAAAGGTTGACGACAGCTCCCGGGACGCTGCGAGACAATTCTATTGCGATATGTTCAAGTACACAAGAAAATAAGCAAAATTAAATTATGAAGATTGGGAGGAGAAAAATGAGTACCAGAAAAATCATAGCATTTGCAATGGCTGTTGTTCTTTGCATTGTCTTCTTTGCATCCTGCACTTCCACTGCCCCGGAATCGGGTAATTCCTCTTCCTCCGCCGCTTCTGCAACAACCGAAACCCCCACCACCCCCGCCGCTCCCGTGAAGACCATCACATTTAAGCTGGGACATAACAGCGCCGAAGACTCCGTTTACAACGAAGGCGCAAAAAAATTTGCTGAACTTCTCGATGAGTACAGCAACGGCGCAATGAAGGTAGACGTGTATATTCAGGGCGCTTTGGGTTCAGAGGAGGAAATGCTTGATGGATTGAGGACGGGGACCATCGACTTTGCAGTCATCAACTCCGCCAATGTCGCAAAGTATGCCCCAGACTGGAATATCTTTGCCCTGCCCTATCTGTTTGTAAGTGACGACCATCTTCTTGCGGTGGAAAACAGCGAGATTGGGCAGGCACTTGTGGACAGCACACTGGAAAAGGCCGGAATTCGCGTGTTTACCCCCTTCTGGGCAGACGGATTTCGCATGACTATGCAAAGTGTGCGGGAAGTAAAAGTCCCAACCGATCTCAAAGGCATTAAAATCCGGGTTCCCGACTGGCCGGTACTGATCGCCGTGATGAAGGAGTTCGGTGCAGTTCCCACTGCAATGCCCTTCGGTGAAGTATATCTTGCGATGTCTTCCGGCGTCGTAGAAGGTGTGGAAACCTCTCCGTGGGCGCTTGTTTCCGGTAAATTTTATGAAGTGGCAAAATATGTGACCCTGGATGGGCATCTTAACACCCCTACCCTTTTGTGTATGGACCCGGAGGAATACGACGCGCTTTCTCCGGAAAACCAAGCGATTGTCGACAGGGCGGCCAGCGAAGCTGGAGTTTATCAGTATGAATTTACCCGGCAGACCAACGACGCTAATATCGAGGAGCTTAGGAATCTGGGCTGTACCATTACCGAGGTGGATAAATCGGAGTGGATTGCGGCGGCGAAGCCGGTATTCGATAAGTTTGCCGCCGATATGGATCAGGATATGTTAAAAGAGATTCAGGATATGGCAGACTAAGTGAGCCCGCCTTGACGGCCTGTTCGCGGAATATACCGATATACGTCTAAACGCAGGGCTTGCCCGCTTCCGAGACAGTTCTCCACGCACCTGGCATGTCGGTGCAGAAAACGGCGGCGGGTAAGGCCCTTCTCTGAAATCGGTATTTCCGACCGGAGAGACAGGCGGTGCCTCTTTGCCTATATTCTTTTGGTAAAATCAAAATATTATTGATGATAGGGTAACGAGGTAGATGTTATGATGGAAAGATTCGCAAAACGTCTGGAATTTCTTCTAAAGGCGATTGTTCTAATTTTACTGGGATGTCTTGTGGTTCTGGTTTTCATGCAGGTGGTTTTGCGCTATGTCTTTTCCTATGGAATTGCGTGGTCGGAAGAGATGTCCCGGTATCTCTTCGTATGGAGTGTTTTCTTGTCTATCGCGGTCGCGGTTAAACAAAAATCGCATCTTATGCTGGAGTATTTTGTAAATAAGTCAGCCAAGTTTAAACCATATTTTCATGCGCTTTATTATGTGGCGTACTTCCTGTTTTTCTCAGTCGTTTTTTATTACGGCATCATTTATACGATATCGGGGCACGGGGCGAAATCGGCACTTTTGCCTCTGCGCCTTTCTGCCGTTTATTCGGCCGTACCGGTTTGCGCGCTTTTAAGCAGTTTTTTCCTGGTAGTCGAGTTGATTGGAAAATGGAAAATAAAAAGGAGGAATGGTGATTGAGTATTCTTGCTCTGATCCTTATAGTCTTCATTGCGCTGATGATCTGTGGAATCCCAATTGCCGTTTCGGTCGGTCTTGCGACAATCGTCGCACTGCTTTTGGGCGGAGACATGTCCATCAGTATTGTTCCGCAAAAAATGTTTGTCGCGGTCAACAGTTTTACTTTGCTCGCAATACCGTTTTTTATGCTGGCGGGCGCGATTATGGAGCAAAGCGGCATTACCGCCAAGCTTGTCAAATTTGCCGACAGTCTGGTGGGATGGATGAGGTGCGGCATGTGTTATGTCGTAGCGGTAGCCGGGATGCTGATGGCCGGCATTTCGGGCTCCGCAACGGCCGATACGGCTGCTTTAAGCTCCATTATGATTGACGCGATGGATAAGATGGGATACCCAAAAAAATTCAGCGCTCCTCTTCTTGCGGCATCGGGCAGCGTGGGTGTTATCATCCCTCCCAGTCTGACTTTTATTATATTGGGCAGTATCACGAGCATATCCGTCAGCAAGCTTTTTATGGCGGGCGTTATTCCCGGTGTTCTCGTCGGATTCGGACTCATGATCGCGTCTCGAATTATATGTACGAAATACGGCTGGGGGATGAGCATTACAGCAAAATTTTCTATTAAAGAGGTTTGGAAGAGCTTTTTGGATTCCTTGCTGCCGCTGCTTGCGCCGGTTATTATTATTGGCGGGATTGTATCCGGCATTTTTACCCCGACTGAGGCGAGCGTTGTGGCCGTTGTATATACTTTTATTCTGGGAACGCTGGTCTATAAGACCATTTCCCCAAAGGACTTTATCAATATCGCCTCAAAGGCCGCCAAGGGCACCGCCATCGTCATGTTCGTCATTGGCACTTCGATGGTGTTCAGCTGGCTTCTGACCGTATACAATGTACCGAAGATGATCGGAACCTTACTGACTTCCGTTTCCGACAGCCATTATTTCATTCTTGCGATCATTGCCGTTGTTTTCTTTATCGGTGGCATGTTTATCGACGGAACGCCGCTTATTATTATGCTGGTTCCGGTATTTTTCCCCATCATACAGTCGGTGGGCATCGATCCGCTGACCTTTGGCGTGGTGATCTGCATTTTAAGCGCGATCGGCGGGGTATCGCCTCCCGTGGGCGCGGCACTGTTTGTTGCCTGCTCATCCGGAAACGTCAGAATGGAAACTACGTTGCTCTATACCATTCCGTTTCTTATCGCGATGCTGGTTGTTGTTGCGTTGATTATCTTTATTCCGAATCTTACGACCTTAATACCGGGCTTGATCTGAGCTGCGCGGGATTATGTGCAAGTCGGAAATTTTGAAACAAGCCGGCTAACGCCAGCCGATGAAAAGGCAAAGCGCGGAAATACGCACTCAGATGGGGTTTTGTATCGGTGCGTTATGTTTAACCGGAAAGGATGATAACATGTCCGATGTAAACATTAAATTGGTGGCAAAGCTCGCAGGGGTGTCGATTTCCACGGTTTCAAATGTCCTGAACAACGCCAGGTATGTCAGCGATAAAACCCGGGAAAGGGTTCTTTCCGTCGTAAAAACATTGAATTACGAACCAAATTGTATCGCGCAGAGCATGAAATCCAATAAAACCAGGACAATTGGAATCATTATTCCGAATATAGACCGGATCTTCTTTTCACATGTGATTACCGGTATGCAGGAGATTGCGGATAAATCCGGATACAGCCTCCTCCTCTACAATACCGGAGATAAATTTGAAAAGGAAACGGAATGTGTAAGAATACTGACAAGGAATAAAGTGGACGGAATCATTCTTGATTCCGTGGCGGACTCGAGAAACGTCGCGTATTTTGAGGGGCTTTCCAGCCTGACAAGTGGGAAAAAGCATATTCCAGTGATCAGTATGGAACGGGATATGACAAAATACGGGGTTGATTCGGTTTTTGTGGAGAATTATAAGGGGGGCATGCTCGCCACACAAAAGCTGATTGATTCGGGAGCGAGGCAAATCGTTTTCATAACGACGGGCTCGGAAATGGTGAGAAGGCGTTTTGACGGGTATCTGGAAGTGCTGAAACGAAACGGAATCCCCTTTGATGAAAATCTTGTGGTGGAACGGGAGCATTCACCGTGGAGCGGTTATAACTGTATCCACAGGCTCCTGATGGGCGGGATATCCTTTGACGGCGTATTTGCCAGTAACGACCAGATGGCGATCGGCGCCCTGAAAGCACTGGACGAACATAATCTGCGCGTGCCCGAGGATGTCTGCGTGATCGGGTTTGACAATATTTTCGCATCCTCCATCGTAAGCCCCTCGCTCACAGCGATAAATGTCCCAAAGTATCGGCTGGGAAAGCAGACGTTTGAATTGCTGCTGAAAAATATCGAGAAGAATACGAAAAACGACTCCGCAGCGGCGATCGAGCTGCCTGTTACCCTGGTGGAGAGGGAATCCACCTGGCCAAAAAGAAAGATGCCATGGGAGTTGGAGGACTGGTGATACCCTGCCGGAGAACAGGGGGCCGGGGGACAAGCCTGCGGCTCATTTAAAACCGTATCTTTTACGGGGGTGGAGAAAATGCAAAGACATGGAAAAAGGGGCAGTCTCAAAACAGATCACAAAAAAAGCGTGAAGGTTGAGCCGAGATCTCCCATCACGTTTTTTCCATAATATAGTGTTATAATAAACAGTATACAGCAGTTGAATTGTCCGGCGAAGGATGGGAACATCAACAGTTAATGATCCCGCTGGACACGGAAATAATCATATTTAACAATAAAGTTTTTACAGATGAAACCTATAATGTTAAATGTTTACAATAATGGTGACGAATTATTGTGGGTATTGCTGAAATTATTTAGCGCTATTGACAAGTTCAAAAACGGAATATATAATTTCTTTATAAAATAGAACAAGGTTTTAAACAGTGAAATTTATTCGAAAATGTCTTGTTTATGAGATGTTTATATTCAAAAGAAAATAATAAAAATAAGAGGTAAAAATGGCTGAAGAAAAGTATTCCATTCAAGCAGTAAAAAAGGCTTTAAAAATTCTGAAACTGCTGAACTGTGAATCAAAGGATATGACGCTTTCCGAAATTAGTAAGCTCATGGGACTCGGTAAGAGTTCAACGCTGAGACTCCTTTGCACGCTAAAGGAAGAGGATTATGTATCCTATGATGAGAACACTAAAAAGTACAGCTTGGGACTGGAACTGATGCGCTTAGGCGTATGCAAGTTCTATACAATGGATTGGAGAGGTGCGGCGATACAAAACCTGCGCAAGTTATCCGACGAGACCGGGCTTATCAGTTACCTTGCCATACAGAATCAATATGATCTTCTCTTCGTTGACAAGATCTTTCCGCAGAATGTTCCGGACTGGGCGCAGATTATGGTACAGCCGGGCGCCGTGGGCAGCCTCTATTCCAATGGAATAGGCCGCCTGTTCCTTTCGCAGTTAAAAGAAAACGAGCTGGACGACTATTTTGCAAAAGTTGAGCTGAAAAAGTTTACGCCTAATACCATTGTGGATGAAAAGGAGCTCAGAAGTATAATTAAAGAGGCACGCGAAAATCAAGTGTCTTACAACGTAGGAGAAAACGAGGACTATATCGCCAGTATCTGCGCCCCGATATATAATTGTCTCGGCGTTATGATAGCCGGCATCAGTGCCGGCGGTATGCAGGATGTAATTTGCAGCGAAAAAAGGCCGTACCTGCTTGACCGGGTAAAAAAGACTGCTGAAAAAATTTCACGCGAGATAGGGTACGAAAAAACATGTTCCAAGTATCCTGATTGTAGATTTCGATAAATTATAAATTTAATTAACCGGATTTATATCTGTGTTAATTAAATTTTGGCTATTAAATGAAACGGAGTTTCATACAGCGAAACTATGAGAGAGGTGTCAACAGTGGCAAAGTATAAGGTGACCATAACGGATTATTATTACGAAAATCTCGAAAATGAAAAGAGCGAAATTTCAAAACTTGATGCGATTTTGCTGGATTATCACTGTAAAACTGAGGAAGATGTAATTTCTGCAGCTAAAGACGCGGATGCGGTGATCGTACAATTTGCGCCTATAACCCGTCATGTAATTGAAAGCCTCAGAAAATGCAGGATTATTGTCCGTTATGCCATAGGTGTTGACAATGTTGATGTTGGCGCCGCAGAAGAACACGGTATTTATGTATGCAATGTTCCTGATTACGGTATCGACGAGGTCTCAAACCACGCTATTGCGCTTCTCTTTGCCTGTGTAAAAAAAATAAATATAGCAGCTGGCGCCGTTAGGGAGGGAAGGTGGAACTACCAGGAGGTCAAACCGCTTTACCGCATGAGAGGCAGGATACTCGGCCTCATCGGGCTCGGGCGGATACCGACCATGGTGGCAAAGAAAATGTCTGGTTTCGGCCTGGATATCGTTGCATATGACCCCTTTAAAAACGAGGACGACGCAAGGTGTGCCGGCGTCAGACTTGTATCAATGGAAGAGCTTCTTCGGACTAGTGATTACATATCTGTACACTGTCCTCTTTACAAATCCACTTATCACCTTATCGACAGGAACGCTTTTGCAAAGATGAAAGACACCGTGATTTTTATTAACACGGCAAGGGGAGGCGTTGTCTGCGAACATGATCTTATCGAGGCTCTGCAGAACGGGAAAATCGCTTCGGCGGGCCTCGATGTCTGTGAAAGCGAACCGATAAGCCAGGACAGTCCTCTTCTGAAAATGGCGAATGTTATTGTAACGCCGCATATGGCGTGGTACTCACAGGAGGCAATAGACAGCCTCCAGCATAAAGCGGCGGAGGAGGTTGTACGTATGCTCAATGGAGAGAAGCCGAAAAATCCGGTTAATCAGCCGAAAGAGCCGCGCGGATAAAAGTTTGTAAAGGAGCCTGGGCATGTTTGCTGTAATAGACTGCGGAACCACATATACGAGAATTTTTATTGTAAACGGCAGAAAAGAGGTCATTGCCTCAGGGCGTAAGAAAATCGGCGTGCGAGATACGGCAATCACCGGCTCACGGGATAGGCTTCACAGCGGACTAAAGGATCTGTTTTATCAAATACTCAGGGACAATTGCATTTCCGATAAGGATGTCGGATTTGCCATTGCGTCCGGTATGATTACGTCTGAAATAGGGCTTCTGGAGCTGCCGCATCTAGTGGCACCTGTGGGTCTTGAGGAACTTTCGGAGCACATAGAAAAGGTCACAGATCAGAACGTTCTGCCGATAGACAGGCCGGTGTATTTTGTGCGCGGCGTCCGCAACGATTACGGCGAAAACGCCCGGGCGGAAAAACTCCGCGAGATCGACTTCATGAGAGGGGAGGAGGTCCAGTGCATGGGCGTACTGGCGCGCGGGGCCGAGGTGCCGTGCAGCATAGTTGCGCTGAGCTCGCACACAAAGATAATGTACATAAACAGTGATAAAAAGATTGCTGCCAGCAATACAACAATCAGCGGCCAGTTTTACGAAGCACTCAGGGATTCAACCAGTATCGGCAAGAGCATAATCCCGGTCGAAGGGGAAGAGGCCGGCGGCTATTCACATGAAGAGCTGATCGAAATCGCCGGGGACTGCGTAGAAAAAGCCGGCCTGGGACGCACCCTTCTCATGCCGAGATTTCTTCAGGTGCTTCTGAAAACCAACAGCCGCGAACGCGGCCTATTTGTAAATGCGGCAATTGCATCCGATGATATGAAGGCATTTGACGAGATGCGCACAAGGGGTCTTTCCAGTGACAGTTATATTTTTTACGGGCAGAAGAGCCGATGTGAAATGTACGCGTATATGCTCAAAAAACGATACGGCGCCTATCTTAAAATCCGGAGCATCCACGAGCCGGATGAAATCGATGCCCTAACTGTGCAGGGGAGTATTGCGGTTGCCATGAGGAAAGTCAATAATATTGATTTTTCCAAATAAAATTTAAACTTACAATACGAAAGGAAGAAGCACATGTTTAAGATGAAAGGCGTCGTACCACCGATGATTACGCCGTTTAAGGATAACGGAGAGGTGGACTACGATTCGCTGAAGAAGCTTACAGATTTTTTGAAGGAGAGAGTAAACGGCGTGTTCATCACGGGTTCCTACGGCGGGGGTTCGCTTATGAGCGTTGAAGAGCGCAAAAAGGTCGCAGAAAACGTTATAAAAAATATCAAGGGAGAAATACCCGTAATAGTTCATGTCGGGACCACCAACAACGCTCAGACCATCGATCTGACAAAGCACGCTATTGCCGCGGGCGCGGACGCCGTATCGGCTGTTGGACCGTATTACTATAAACACAACGAAGATGAGATATGCTGTTTTTACGACGATATTGTAAAAACGGTGCAGGGCCGGGTCACAGTCTATGTTTACAACAATCCTCAGTTTCAGGGTTATCCAATGTCTCTTGAACTTGTGAAGCGGCTCAAGGACTCCGTCGGAGTTACGGGAATAAAGGATGCAACCTTCGATACGCTGCAGATGGCAAATTATCTGAGGACGCTGAAAAACGAGAATTTCGACGTCGCGTTGGGGACGGAATCGCTCTGGCTGTCTTCGTGTGTTCTGGGGTGTGAATCATTTATTCCGGGACTCGGCAACGCATTTCCCGAGATTTGCGGGAAGCTGTATACGGAAGGCGCCGCTTTTGAAATTGAGAAATGCCGGGAAACACAGTTTGAGGTGAACGAGTTGCGGGACATCATGTATCTCGCCAGATCGACGCAGCTTGCCATATATGCCATGCTTGATATCCGCGGAATCATAAAAGCATATCCGAGAGCCCCGTTCATCCCCTCGAGTGAAGAGGAGAAAAAAGTTATTGCCGAAAGGCTGAGGAGGTTGAGTCTGATTATTTGATGGAGGTGTAACAAACAATTACCAATTATTCAAAGCAACTGCAGCCAAAAAATAAAATATATTGGAGGATTCAAAATGAAAAAAGCACTTTGTCTCATAATTGCGGTTCTCATGATGTTTTCCATACTCGCCGCCTGTAGTGGCGACACTTCCGGCGATACATCCGGCAGCAGTTCCGTCAGCACATCTGCCAGCGCGTCCGTCAGCACCTCCGGCAATACAACCCTTACATACACGCCCTTTGAGGGGGAGAATGTTTTCGATGCCGTTGAATGGGCAGCTGAAAACTTCCCGGACGCAACCGTTATCCGCTATGCAAACAACACCTCTACGGCTGCCTATGAGTCAAATGGCGGCGCAATTCCAGCCGTTTGCCTCTATCTTGCAGAGGAACTGCCTGTACGCACCGAGGGAAGATACCGCCTTGAGATATATCCGGACGGCGTCCTCGCCAGCGGTGTCGACGACGTGATTGCCGGATTGCGCGAGGACACCTTTGAAATGAACTCACTAACCGCCGGCAACTGGGCAAGTTACACCGACGCTTTTTCCGAGGTAAATGTTCCGTTTATATTTGAGAGCTACGACCAGGCCGACGCCGCGCTGAAGGCGGGCCTTCTAGACGATATGTACAAGAAAGCTGAGGAGGATATCGACGGTATACTGTTTATGGGAATAAACTCCCTGGGCTTCAGACAGCTAACAAACAATGCCCGCGAGGTCACTTCCCCCGCCGAAGTCTCCGGCCTAAAAATCAGGACACTCAGTGACCCGATACAGATAAGCGCGTGGGAGGCCCTCGGCGCTTCAGTTACGACCATGTCCTATTCCGAGCTCTACACTTCACTCCAGCAGGGCGTCATAGACGGCGAAGAGAACCCGGCTCAGAATCTCTGGAATGATAAGCTGTATGAGGTACAGAAGTACTGTACGATTACGAACCATCTATACAGCGTATCCTGCCAGTGCGTAAGCGAAGATTTTTTCAACGGCATGTCCGCGGAAGATCAGCAGATACTCACACAGCTTATAGACGAGGCTCAAGATGTTGGGTTCGAGCGTATAAAGGAGCTCGATGATGGCTTTATAAAGAATTGTCAGGATGCCGGTATGCAGGTGACGTACCTGACGGACGAACAGATGCAGGCATTTAAGGACACGATGAACAGCGTTTATGACACTTGCATACAGACCATGGGTCAGGACAGATGGGATGCTCTCCAGAAGTATGCTTCTGTCAGCTGACATTCAGTCTTCATACCTGAGGGGGCTAAATTGCCCCTCTCTTTCAGGAAAGGTGCATAATTATGAAGAAAAAAACGAATTGGAAATATGTGCTGATGCAATTCGAGTCATATATTGCGGCTGTAATATTTATCGTCATCTGCTTGCTCATGCTGGCTCAGGTTGTAGGCAGGTACGTATTCAACCATTCGATCACCTGGGCAGAGGAACTATCGGTGCTGCTGTTTGTGCCGATGATATACTGCGGCTTCGCCGCAGCGGTGACGAACAGAAAGCATATCTGCGTTGAGGCCGTTCAGGCATTCGTACCGTTCAAGGTGAAAAAAACTCTCAAAATTACCAGCGAATTCATTTTTCTTTTCTTTTGCATCTATATGCAGAAGCCGCTTTTCGGCGTTATTAAAAACCTCGGCAGCAGCGTAACAGACCTTTTAAGGATTCCAAAAATTTATGTCTATATTGAAATACCGATACTCCTGATCCTGGTTGCCATCCGAATTGTGCAGAACATCGTCAGGCTCTGGCATGAGGATGAGACGAATCTCGGAAAGACCAAGCCAACGATAGACCTCGATGTCTGTGAGAGGGAAGCGATTGAAAACAAGAAGCGCGATAATATTTTAAAGGAGGGAGAGTAAGTATGGGGAGCGCAGTACTGCTCATGATAACGTTGCTCTTTGTCTTGTTGCTCATCGGCGCACCGGTCGGTGTTTGCCTCATTCTCCCGATCGTTCCCCTTATCTACATGACAAAGGTCACGTCCATAACATTCATAGCGAATATACTGTATAGCGGTGTAGCCAGCTATACCCTCATCTGCCTGCCGTTTTTCATCCTGTCCGGCAATGTCATGAATTTAGGCGGCCTGTCCAAGCGGCTAGTTCGCATTGCGAACAGTTTTGTAGGCAAGATAACGGGCAGCCTGGGAATGGTGGCCATTCTGGCCTGCATGTTTTTCGGCGCAGTTTCAGGCTCCGCGCCTGCCACCGTCGCGGCAATCGGTTCCATAATGCTCCCCGAAATGGTACGGGGCGGATACAACAAATATTACTCGATCGCACTGATTACAGTCGCCGGAGGCCTCGGCGTTATAGTTCCGCCGAGTTTTCCCATGGTGGTATACGGCGTGACGATGAGTGTATCCATAGGCGACCTCTTCATCGGTGGGCTCGGACCTGCTGTCGTCGTCGGCATTATTCTCTGCACCATAAACTATGTGTACTGCAGAAAGCACAAGCTCAAAGGTACGAGAAAGTTCTCGTGGATGGAAGTCGGCCTTTCGATAAAGGACGGCTGGCCGGCGCTTTTGATGCCTGTAATAATTCTCGGCGGGATTTACGGCGGTATCTTCACCGCTACAGAAGCGGCGGTAGTTGCCTGTGTATACAGTATCCTCATCGGCACACTGTACTATAGGGAGATAAAGCTTCCTAGAGTGTTCGAGGAATTCAGGGTGACGGGCATTTTCATTGGAGGCACAATGCTGACGCTGGCGCCGGCCGCCGCCCTTGGAAAGATATTCAGCCTGGTCGGTATAAACAAATCAATTTCGATGTTCTTCGGAAATGTCTCAAATAACTACTTTGTAATCATGCTCTGCGTGTTCCTTATCCTTTTCGTTGCAGGAATGTTCATACAGACAACGCCAATGATCGTCATACTTGGCCCGCTGCTCTATAATGTTTTGGCTCCGTTTGGTGTGACGGGACTCCAGTTCGGAATCATAATGATACTTGCGCTGGCAATTGCGTTCTGTACTCCGCCCATGGCGAGCAACCTGTTTGTGGCAACATCCATGACCGGCGTACCGTTGGATAAAATAATCAGACCGATGATACCATTTGTTTTAGGACTGACATTAGCGCTTTTCCTGGTTGCGTTTATCCCGCAGATCATTACGCTCCCGATGAAGCTGTTTGGCGCGTAGACAATGCAATGAAGACTTAATTTTGAAAGGAAATTAAGCTATGAAAATTACTCAGGTCGATGTGTTTATGGTTGAACTGCCGGTAGAGCAGTTCAAAAAAGGTACATGGAGTCCCATCCTCTGCCGCATATATACCGACGAGGGCATATACGGTGACGGAGAAGCGGCGCTTGCATACGGCAATGCACAGAATGCCGCATTTGGAATAGTGAAGGATTTTGCACAGCTGATAATAGGCATGGACCCGTTGGATAATGAGATTATCTGGGAAAAGCTCTACAAGACCACGTTCTGGGGGCAGGGCGGCGGGCCGGTCATAAACGCCGGTATTTCGGCAATCGATATTGCGCTTTGGGATATAAAGGGGAAGTTTTTCAATGTCCCTGTATATAAGCTCCTCGGCGGGAAGAGGCGCGACAATTTGCGCTGCTATGCCTCGCAGCTGCAGTTCGGGTGGAGCGACCACGGAGAGGTTATGGCCTCTACTGAGGACTATGTAAATGTCTGTAAAAAAGCGGTGGACGAAGGCTATGACGCGGTCAAAATTGACTTTTTCACTTTTGACAGGGACGGACGGGCGTTTGACAAGATGGAAGAGATGCAAAGACTGCTTAGTCCCTATTATGTGCAGCTCATCGAGGAGCGTGTCGCCGCATGCCGCGAGGCGGTCGGCCCCAAAGTCGATATCATCATGGAAAATCACAGCCGGCCCGACGCGCAGTCGGCCGTACAGCTCGGCAGGGCGGTTCAGAAGTACAACATTTTCTATTATGAAGAGCCGAACACCCCGACACCGAAGATGAACAAGTTCATCTGCGACAAGCTGGAGATGCCTATCGCGCAGGGCGAGCGCATCTACACGAGATGGCAGTATGCCCCGTACTTTGAAAATAATTCCGTTCAGGTCATTCAGCCGGATATGGGCAATACCGGAGGTATAACCGAGACAAAGAAAATCTGCGATATGGCATATGTGTATGACGTCAGCGTCCAGATCCACGTCTGCGCAGGGCCTCTGTCCACTGCGGCGGCGCTGCATATGGAGTGCGCCATACCGAACTTCGTAATTCATGAGCATCATAGAAACTGCCTCTACGAGGCTAACAAGAAGCTCGCCATCTATGACTACCAACCGATAAACGGAAAGTACAAGGTCCCCGACTTGCCCGGCCTTGGCAACGAGCACTCGGAATACGCTTTGAAAAACTGCTCTGCGAAGGTTACGATAAAATAGAAATAACTTATAAAACCGGACGGTAAACCGGCACCGCTTTTAGCGGTACCGGTTTGCCATGGGGATATAGAATAATTAATTAACCGTCTGTATTAATTATTGCTAAATAATGAAACTAAGTTTTGTACAACGAAATATTATGTGACAATAATGACAACAGTCATACTTTAGCGCAAACATCTTTATGCAGGCATCTGTGATTAAGAAGGCATGGCACCAAAAGCTGAATCAGATATAAGATTGCCCTATTCCTGAAAAGTCAATTAAAGAAATTGTTCTTGTACTTTGCAGAATGTGGAAACGTCCGTAGCGGTTGCAGGGAGTTAATCCTCGGTGTGACTGAGGTTTAATAAAATAATTAAATGGAGGAATTAAAATGAAACGGACCCTGACACTATTACTCGCATTGGCAATGATTTTCTCGTTAATAGGTTGCAGCAGTACATCCGGCAGCTCGAATACCACCACAGCAACAGCTTCTGAAACCGTTAAAGCAGACGACACAGTTTATAATGTTTCTATAGGTCACGGCACCGCGGAGGATACAGCTCAGCACCAGTGTGCCCTGGCAATCAAGGATTACCTGGAGACGAATGGTGATGGGCATTTCAAGGTGACTATTTATCCGAATTCGCAGCTTGGAGCCAACAGGGAGATGACCGAATCTGTTCTGGAAGGCAATCTGACTATGATGCTTACCAGCAGCGGTACACAGACGAGCTTCGTGTCGAGCTCCGCGATTTTTGACGTTCCGTTTGCCTGGAAAGACGAGACAGCGATGGAGAAAACAATATTTGATACAGATTTTCTTGCGGCTCTTGATGCCGACCACCAGGCCGCCGGGTTCAAGCTTATTATGCTTACCCACAGCTCTTTCAGGCAGCTGTCCGCCAATAAAGAAATAAGAACATTGGACGATTTGAAAGGCTTTACAATAAGAACACAGGAGAACCAATTCCAGATGGCGACATGGAAGGCGCTTGGCGCAAACCCGACGCCTCTGGCTTTCAATGAGCTTTACACCGCCCTTCAGCAGGGGACCGTAGATGGACAGGATAACCCTCTGGAGCTTTTTACCTCCCAGAAATTCTATGAGCAGCAGAAATACCTGATGAAGATAAACTATCTTGGATATGTTGGGATGTGGATATGCAATCTTGATTTCTACAACAGCCTGCCTGATGATCTCCGCGCGATATTCGACGAGGCCATGCTTGTGGGACGTGACAGAAATCAGGAGTATTCCAAAACTTCCAATACTGAAAAAGAAAAAATGCTGACCGAGCAGTACGACGTAACCATAGTTGATTTGTCCGAAGCTGAACTGAAGCCCTTTAAAGATGCCACCGCCGGTGTGTGGGATCAGATTGAAGGAGCAGTCAGCAAGGATGTATGGGATTCGTTTAAAAATACTGTAGGCTGAAAAAAGGCATAGTTTTCGCAACAAAAAGAGAGTTTAAAATCAATCTGCGCGCATGTCATTTATAAAATGCTGCAGAACTCCGATTTGAAGCATTTATGGGCAGGCTGCAGATGCAGCCTGCCCATAAGTTTCACAGAAGGGAAATATGCAATGAAAAAAGTGTTGTTTTGGATGAATGAACATATCGAGCAGCTTCTGATGTCAATATTTCTTGTGTTTATAGTATGTTTGATTGGCGCTAATGTTTTTATGCGCTATGTCATGAAGAACTCGCTGGAATGGTCGGATGAATTAGCCAGATATTGTTTTATCTGGGCTGTATTTATTGGAATTGGATATGCGATTAAAACAGACACAAACATACGTATCGATATTTTAGAAACTGTGGTTCCTAAGTTTAAAAAATATCTGAATGTTTTCCAGGACGTAGTCTTATTTGTATTATTCGTTTACATGATAAAGCCCGGATATGCAGTCTATCTTGATTTTCTGAAAAGTCCTCAGGCAAGCCCGTCAATGTCAATACCAATGCAATTCATTTATATCTCTCTTCTGATAGGTTATCTCCTGGGCGTTTTCCGCATCGTGCAAAAATATGTATTGAAAATAAGGAAAGCGAAGCACAGAAACCAGACAGGGAGTAAGGATGGTGCGGCGTCATGACAATATTGGTTATTGTTCTTTTTATTATATTCGCTGTGACGCTGGCACTTGGAATCCCGATATATGCGAGCTTGGGAATAACCAGTATTTCTGCCCAGTTTATAGATCCGTCGTTTCCGGCTACCAGTACATTTATATTCCGAAATCTTATAACAACAATTGATGTCCAGTCAATGCTGGCAGTCCCACTTTTTATACTATCGGGCATTATCATGGCTAAGGGCGGGATATCAAGAAAGCTGTTTGATTTCTTCGCCTACTTCATGGGAACGTTGACGGGAGGACTTCCCATTGCCACCATTATTACCTGTCTATTTTACGGGGCGATATCCGGGTCGGCTCCCGCTACCGTAGCAGCGGTCGGCGCAATGTGTATTCCCATACTGACTGAGCTTGGCTATAACTATACTTTTGTTACGGCAATGGTTACAGTGGCGGGCAGTTTGGGCGTTATCATTCCTCCGAGTATACCGTTTATAATGTTTGGACTTGCTACCGGCGTGTCAGTCGGCGACCTGTTTATTGCCGGCATTGTTCCGGGCATTCTGATTGCGTTATGTTTAATTATATATGCGGTTTATTACTGCAAAAAACATGGAGAAGATAAAGAGAAGCTGGCAGAAAATGCCAGAAAGCTCAGGGAAGGCGGCTTTATAAGGGTCTTAAAAGATAGTATATGGGCGCTTTTGTCCCCTGTGATTATTCTGGGCGGTATATACGGAGGTTTTGTTACGCCTACCGAAGCTGCCGGAGTATCCGTTATTTATGCGCTCATAGTCAGTATGCTGATCTACAGAACGGTTAATTTTAAATCCCTGGTATCCATGCTGATAGAGTCCGCAGGAACCGTTGCGCCGATTATGTTAATTGTATCTGCAGCTTCCGTGTTCGGCCGCGTACTGACGATGTCCAGCGCGCCCCAGATATTTACGCAGTCGGCTTTGGCGGTATTTACGACAAAAGTCTCATTATTACTTGTTATCAATGTTTTTCTGCTGTTTGTGGGGATGATAATGGATACAACGGCGGCCATTCTGATTTTAGCTCCGATTTTGGTGCCGATGGTTCAGCCGTTCGGCGTCAGCGGTCTGCAGCTCGGTGTGATAATGATTGTCAACCTCGCAATAGGTTTTGTAACGCCTCCTGTCGGCCTGAATCTGTACGTCGCAAGTTCCATGACAAAGCTTTCCGTCACAAATATCGCAAGGCACGCAATTCCATTCATCGTTGCCTTTATAATCGCTCTTTTAATCATAACTTTTGTACCGGCGTTAAGCACAATGCTGCTTTAGCAGTAAACAATAAGAAAAATTGAACGGGATATCTCAATACATACGACAAACCGGTCCGCATTTCTGCGGCACCGGTTTGCCGGGAGCAATTATTATTACAATGGCCATATTTATATTTTTTTGTTTATTGAGTAAAACCTAGTTTTAAACAATAAAACTATTCAACAAAAACCGTGTGTTTTCCAGGCAATAGCTTTGACATATTTAATTTTTTACAGGAGGTGCACTATGTTTTTTTTGTCGATTGATTTCGGAACATCCGCGGTAAAAATGTCTGTTTTGGACGAGAACTGCAAAACTCACTGCTGGGCAAAGGAGGAATACCATTATGTTCTGCTTCCGGGTGAAAAAATTGAGCTGAAAGAGTCGGATCTGCTTGGCGCTTTCTTCAATGCGGCGGCGAAGCTGGACGCGGAAAAAATGAAACAGGTGGAATTGGTATGCTATGATACGTTTTCACCCTCGCCGGTATTCATGGACAAGGAAGGTAATCTGGTTTATCCCAATATTATCACGCATATGGACAGACGGAGCCGCGAGCAGACCAGGTACATTGACGAGACATTCGGACGGGACAGATACATGAACATAGCCGGCATATATCCGTTTACCGGCGGCTGTTCGGCGATGACATTTCTTTGGTTCCAGCGAAACGAGCCGGAAGTGCTGAAAAGAACCTATCGGATCGGCCATCTGCCCACGTACATACACAAGAAACTGACGGGCGAATGGATGGTGGATCTTGTGAACGCCTCCATGATGGGGCTTTATGAGACGACAACGCAGGGCGGCTGGTCGGAGACGATTTTAAGGGAATTCAAACTGAACCGCGACTGGTTCGGAGAGATATACAACCCGGGAACCGTCAGAGGCAAACTGCTTCCCGAAATCGCTTCAAAGCTCGGCGTACCCGCCGGCGTGCCGGTGACCATAGGCACAAACGACGTTGCGACCGCGCAGATGGGAGCGGGCAACAAGAGCGCAGGCTGCATGATGAATACGGCTGGGAGCAGTGAAATGATCAGTATTCTGACCGATAAGCCGGCGGTCAACCCCGGGTATTATCTGAGAAATTCAGCCTTGCCCGGACTGTGGCAGATATATGTGATAACCTGCGGGGGCTTCGGGGTTGACTGGTTCTACGATCAGTTCTGCCGGGAAATGACAAAACGCGATTACTTCGGCTATCTGGACGAGGCCCTTGAGAAATATCTGGCTGATAATCCTATCACATTTGACCCCTATCTGACGGGCGACCGTCAGAGCCTGGAGAAAAAAACGGCCTCCTGGCACGGCCTGACACTTGAGGCGACGCGTGACCAAATGCTTGCGGCGCTGCTTAAGAGCATGCAGGGCGTTATCTATGACGCCGTTCTGAAGGCGGAAAAAGTGACGAAGCTTCAGCCCGTTATCAAAATATCGGGGGGAATGACGACGCCCACCTATCTCAAACTGAAGGAGAGGGAATTCCCGGGCTATTCGTTTGAAGTTGTGGACGATTGTCCGATCCTCGGAAATGTTGAGCTCGCAAAATACTATATGAAGTAAATCGCGTCGGTGAACGTAGCAAATACGTTGGCCGGCCTGATGCGAGAACACGTTTACCCCCCTGACAATCCAAATCAGTATACCGGCAATTCGATTTTGGCTCCTGTTTTTGAAATTTGCACAGCCGTTTAAGCGCCGCGTCCCTCAAATTACAATTTTTGAAAAGGAGAAATTACAATGGAAAATGATATGATGAGCAAAGTAAAAGGCATATATACCCTATCCTCAATGACGTTTAAGGAAGACGGCAGCATCGATTACGACGCTTTTGCGAAGCTGGTCGATTTCCTGTCCAAAACCGGAGCACACGGCGTCGGACTTTGGGGCATGGTCTCGGAATGGCATAAGGTCAATGATTACGAGCGCGGCATCCTGAATAATATTTTCCTGGAGATTATGAAGAGCGCTCCTGCTGCCAGCAATCTGTTCGTCACGGACTGGTGCACGGAAAAGGCTGTTGCGCGCGCAAAAGAATATGAGAAGATGGGCGCGGATACTTTGACGCTCCTGCCTCCCTTTTATTTCAATCCCAGCCTCGACGAAGTGCGTAATCATATGATCAGTGTTCTGGAGGCGGTTGATATCCCTGTTCTGATCCAGTACGCCCCGCAGGCGACCGGCCACTACATGCCGGATGAAGAGCTTATTGAGATGGCGAACAATTACCCGAACGCGGCGTTCAAAATCGAATACAAGCCCGCAAAGGACTTCCTGCAGAAATTCCTGGACCTCAAGAGCGACATGGTGATATTGACCGGCTATGCCGGACTTGAGATGATAGAACTTTACAAGATAGGCGTCAGGGGCGTTATGCCGGCCTGCTCCTACACGGAAGTCTACGTCGCCATGTACAACAAGTTTATGTCCGGGGATATAGCGGGCGCGCAGAAGATCTACGACATGCTGGAAAAATATCTGCGCAAATGGATGGTCTCTCCCGAGTCGCTGCTTGCAATCGAAAAAGAACTGCTGGTCAGGCGCGGTATACTGCCGAACAGCTATTGCAGAAGGCCCAAGTATCACCTGACCGAAGAGAACAGCGCTGAAATCAATCAGTTCCTCATAGAGTTCGCTGAATATCTTAAATAAGTTACATATTTGTCTGTAAATTAATCGGTTAAACAAAATTGCGGAACAGGAGTCAAAGTCAGAATTATATCAGGAGGCGCCAAATCGCATGAATTATAAAATCGTTGTCACGGATTACCTGTTTGATAATCTGGATGCTTTTTCAAAACCCCTGGAGTCAATAGGCGCATCGGTCAGTATGTATCAGCACAGGGAGCCTGAAGACGTGATCCCCATTGTTAAGGATGCCGATATTGTTTTTGTCCACCACGCAAAAATAACCCGCGAAGTAATCGGAGCTATGGCGAACTGTAAAATGATCGTCAGGCCGGCGATAGGCTTTGACAATATTGATGTCGAGGCCGCGACTGAAAAGAAAATATTTGTGACAAATATCCCGGACTACGGCGCGCAGTATGACGTGTCGGATCATGCCATAATGCTTTTGCTCGCCTGCGCTAAAAAGCTGTGGCTGCTGGCGAAAAACGTTAAGGATGGGGTATGGGACTATAATCTCGCAAAGCCGGTTTACCGCGTCAGAAATCAAAAACTGGGCCTTGTTGGATTTGGAAAGATACCCCAGCGCGTGGCTTCAAAGGCCAAAGCTCTGGATATGGATGTCATTGCCTATGACCCGTATCTGCCGGCGGAGGCCGCGGAAAAAAGCGGGGTGAAACTCGTGGATTTCGACACGCTTGTCAGAGACAGCGACTTTATCTCGATTCATTCACCGCTGAACAGGTCCACATATCATATGTTCAACAGAGATGTTTTCGATAGGATGAAGCCCACGGCATTTGTCATAAATACGGCGCGGGGCGGGGTCATCAACGAGGCCGACCTCATCGAGGCGCTTAAAAGCGGCAGAATAGCCGGTGCCGGACTTGATGTCGTCGAGAATGAAATTATGGCTGCCGACCACCCCTTCGTCAGCATGGACAACGTCATTGTAACGCCCCACAGCGCGTGGTACTCCGTGGATTCGGAAGAGGCGCTGCTGTCGTTATCCGCCGAAGAGGTCATCCGAACGCTTAAGGACGGTGCTCCCCTAAACTATGTAAATGATTTTGGGAAAAAATAAAGCCGCGGGAAATTGCCCTCAGCATGCGGAAACGGAAAAATAATAAACTATGTTGTGGTAAGATTTAAAAAAACAGCCGGTGGAGGGTTATTCCCCGCCGGCTGTTTTTTTAAAAAGTTCTTACCCAAGTTCTTACCCGTGCAAGTGGATAAAAGCTCTTGAAAATACACATATATTATTTAAATATAGAGCCAAATCAAAAAATAAAGAAGCCATGTAACCCAGCAATTGCAAGGGCATCAGGGCTTATTTTTATTGGCAGGGGGAGAAGGTTTTGAAAATTCATAGAGTGAATAAAGCGCGTATAATTGCGTATAAACAGCATAAATAGTTTATAGTATAAAATGGATAATTATAGCAGCTTTGCGCTTTCGTTTAGCCAGACGGCGGGGGTGGGAACTCTTTAGTTTTTTTTATTACTGCAAAATATTATTAATTATATTCAAAAATGTATATTGCGAACATTTCGAAAAATTAATACAACATATAGCCATAATTTACCTCAACAATAACATTATTTAGAATAATTTCAAAATAAAACACAATTTGACAGGATAATTCATAAATGTTAAGTTATACCAAGGTTCTGCTAAAGCAAAATGATTTTGGGGGTAGTATTATGCTGAAGAAATTTACTTGTTTGCTCTGCGCTGTAGTTCTTATGTTTTCTGTTGTCACTGAGAGTGCCCACGCATTGACCGTTATCAATCAGGATGTCAGCCTGGAGGCTCCGGTAAACAGCGCCATGGAGACGGATGCCGAAGCCCAGGCCGTGGCGGCCCAATTCACGGAAACGGGCAGCTCCGCCAAGCTGTCGGATGACAGCAAGGAGGGGAGATTTTCCCTGAAAGTGACACTGGCGGAGGGTGCCGCGAGTGATGTGACCTACACCCTGGCCCCATCGGATGCGTTTCCCGCCAACAGCTTCAGCACGATTACGCTCTGGGTAAAGCCTGGCGCGGGGGCCGATTGGGCGGAGTTTTACACGAGCGACGGGACAAACGATGTTCTGTTGAAAAGCGATTCGGACGGCAACGGCAGCTTCAAAGTCGGGGAGGACTTGCAGAGCGGCCAGTGGACAAAGCTCACGCTGAGCCTGCTTGACGCGGCCTCCGCCCTCACGCAGGGAGACGACCTGATAATAAAGACCAAAAACAATTCGGTGTTTCTCTTCGATGGGGTCAAGTCGCAGAATACGGAGGTTGAATCTCTTGACCTGACGGCGTATACAGGTACAACAAATACGCGCATAAATAACAATAATCTTGAATTCAGCCTGAACGCCTCAAGTACGGTATTTAACACAGACCCTGCGGTGCTGACATCCACAGCTGACACGACGATCGGTAATATACTGGAAGGTAAGCTTGAAGGCATCAAAATAGATTCCGGATTTACAGATATTGCCGGGGATTCAGTGTCTGGGGAATTTACAACAAATTACAGCTCAGTTGGGCTCAACACAAACTATAAGTATGGAATAACAGATGACGGGAAAACAATATACTATTTAAAATCATCAAGTGTGGGCAGTGTGTATAAATTGGATCTTGATACCGGTATTTCGACTTCACTTTTTTCAAATAAAGTAAAGATGGCGGTAAGTCCGTCGGGTAACTATTTGTTATATATAAGCCAAACCGAATCTGAAGGTGAGATTTATAAAAGTATTGGCAGTTACTGTGTAGCAACTTCAACATACAAGTCGTTAATGGCTTACAGTTCAAATACTGTTGATGTGTATAGTATAAGTGATTCAGGAAGAGCCTATTATAAATATGCAAGTAGGTTATATTATCAAGATTTTTCATCTTCTTCCGGAACATCGTTAGGAAGCTTAAATATAACTTTGTTCGCGTTATCCAACGGAGCATGGGCATCTACATACACCACATTTCTATATGTCAACAGCACAACCATAGCATACACCCACAGCGAGTCCATAACGTCCGTGAAGGTCAACCTTGCCGGTACCGGCGTCTATTTTACCAGCAGTTCAGGACTCTATTATTATAACAGATCAACACAGACGGTTAAGAAACTCAGCTCCTCTTCCGACACCATCTACAGAGTGCTCGGCGACGGCAGATTGCTGTTCTCCGGCTATATCTACGACCCGACGACAGGCCAGAAGGAAACCTTATCGGCTGCTTACTACACCGATTTGTCGGGCGATGTCGGCGTACTGGGTTCGACCGTTTACAAGAACGAGGACAAATTTTGCAACAGATATCTCCTTTCCTTCGACGGTAAGAATACTTGGTACAGCTATAAGGGCGGTACATGGGCTAAGGTCTGCACAAATACAACGCCCACCACGGACAACTTTATGGATTACGGCATGACGAAGAGCGAGGTAAACGCGCTGACGGCAAATGATTTTGCACCTCTCTATGCCTCGGGCAATGAGATATATTCCTTGGACGCTGCTATATATTTCGCGTCCGGAAGCACTAACCAGACGCCGAGTATCAAATCCATCAGGGTCATAACGGATAAGAGCAGCTATTATACCGCGGCCGGACTGACCGCGAGCCCCTTGTACGCGGCGAAGAGTGTTTCTTTTGCCGGCTCGGGCTGGAAGTCGGTCAACCGCATTTATCCGGTAGAGATAAGTCCTAAAGCGGCGTCGTTCGTATACTTCTTCTGCGCGGACGGGGAATACCAGTACTACGACGGATCACAGTGGGTGACGGAGACGGGCACGGAGATAGCGGACCTCATATCGGATACCGATACCAACTGGATCGCGCTTAAAGAGATCGGTATGACGGCACGGGAGCTGCGGTCAGTTCCGAAATCTGTGCTTACCGCGCAGCTCGCCGGAGAGGATTTTTCCGTGGTCTACTGCATGAGAGTGGCGGATAAATCGACGGCAGGATATTGCAGCAGGATAACCGCGGACTACACGGAGGACTATTTCACAAGCGCAAACCTCACCATGTCCGTGACTCTGAGTGACGGCGCGGTGAAAACCATGACCGGGCTCACCGACACGCAGGTGGAGGATTTCATGGCGTGGCTCAAGAGCAGCAAGAGGAGCTCCAACTTCTACACGATCAAAATAGGGACAACCAGCACCGTCTTCAATTACTACATGATCCAGTATGTGACCGTTGAAGAGGCCTGAGTAACTGCCGGTTTTTTAGGCTTGGCAGCAATCCCGTTGTATGACACATCATGAGGGAAGAGTGGAGAGTAAATATGATAAGAAAAGGGAATAAAGTGCGAAAACAGCTCCTTATCACTTTATCCGTTGCGATAACACTCCTTATAATTGTAATTTCCGCCAGTGCCTATTACTCAAGCCTCGCTGATCCCAGTGTGGAAGACGAGGCGTTTACATCAGAGGACACCGCCAAGGCGGATGACCTAGCCACGATATCAGGTCTGGACTCCAAAACGGTGCTCGGTCTCTATAATGCTAATGGAGACTGGGACAAGGTCATCGAGAACATATTAGTCTATAAAGAGATATTTGCTTATGCCGAAGAGCTTGGCGCTTCCGGCGATGATGTTCTGCGCCTTGCCGCCGAATACGAGCCGGACGCCATTCTGACAGTGCTCGAGTACGCCTCGGAGAAATTGCTCTCCATAGGCAAGGTGGAGGCTATGCTAAGCAAAAACAAAGATGGCTCCGAGTTGGAGCTTGTACTAAGCGTCGAAAATGAGGCGGACGCATCTTATAAGACATATTTGCCCGCGGACAAAGAGCAGATTCGGGCATGGCTTAAGGATGGGTGGCAGCCATCCGACATCCTCTCCGCCGACTCAATAGCAAGGGAGAATGATCTGACACTGGAATACGTCTTTTCCCTGAAGTCTGAGGAGAACACCTGGGAAGAAGTCGGAGATGCTCTCAGCATCGAACAGCCGGAGCGGGGAAAGACAGCCGCCACAGATAAGAATAAAGCCGGAAAAGCGGAAGAGACCGACGGAAGCTTGCTTGAAGAGACGGTGCCATCTCAGAGCGAAGAGGCAAAGGAAAAAACGAAGGAAAAGGAAAACGGTATTTATGAAGACCTCACCGAAGCCGGCGTGGATGCGGACAAATATCTGGCTCAGGGCTTCAATATAAACGAAGTCCAAAACGCCCGGCGCCTGTCCGAAGCCTCCGGCACTGATATGGAGACCATTCTCGCCGAAAAGACAAACGGCAAGACCTGGCCGGAGATCCTAAGCGAATACACCCGGAAAGAGGTGGCGCCGCAATGATGAAGAGGAGATTAATCGGGATATTCATCTTTTCCGCCCTGATTTCGGTATTTTTCATAGGCGCTCAGGCCAGCACTACCACGACCGTGGACGCCCTCATGCAGGTTTTGAAGGAGGAAGCGAGGGAGTCCGTCTACAATGTCAGCCTGAATGCCCCGTTCAGTAAGGAGACAAGCGGGATACGCGAGGACGTCTCCAATGAGACCGGCGCGCTCGTTGTCAATAATACCATACTGTCCATTCCGGGACGAAACGGCATGGATATGACGCTGAACCTTGTCTATAACAACCAGTTGTCAAGGCTATATGATGAGGGAGTTTCTGTTGAAACTGTTTCAAAAAAAACATACTATAAGACCGATACCGTTGTTAAGAATGATACAGACGCCGCGAAAGATATCTTCGGAATAGGCTGGAGTTTGGATCTCCCTTCGCTATATATTCTGTATACCACCGTCTATGTCTCGCTGCCGGATGGACAGACCTATAAGGCTGACAGCTCAAAGGAATGCGGACTCGCGGATTACAAGCTGGAGGACGTCCATTTCAGCGCCGACACGACCGTGACTAATGGAATCGATGCCTCTGCGTACAAGCTGGCGTATGCAAACGGGACGACGGACTATTTCACCCAGTACGGCGAGATCCTAATGCAGAAGGACCGGTTCGGAAATACCATTACATATTATTGGACCTTGACCAACGGTCTAAGGCTGCTTACTGAAATCGTCGATACCGCCGGGAGAACCGTCAAGGTAGAATACAATAGTGCAGGCGCGTTTTTCAGCTATGGGGACAAGACCATAAGCCTTTATAAAACGGTCCTGCCCGGCCTTGCGGGGAAGTACTGCCTTTCCGCGTACTCGGATGCCGCTGGAAACACGACGAATTACTCTTATACGTTGAATACTGCTGAATTTAGCCTGACAGGGAATACGAATGCTGACAATACCTACGTTAACCTTTCCAATATCACCTATTACACCGGCATGAACACGAGCTACACCTACGGCATATATAAAAAGAACCTCGGCGACAGTGGATATATGCAGTACTATAAGGTGGAGAGCCGAAGAGACACCGTCGGCATAACCGATTACAACACCCAGACATATCAGTATAACGGTGAACCGGACGGCTATCCGACCTACAAAGCCGACGCGATAAGCGACAGCTATACCTATAACACCCTAGTCACCACCGAGGCGGGGACAACCGAGCAGTTTAGCTATAATTACAAGCACCAGATGATCCAAAAGGACACTGCGTTCGACGGCATAACCCAGACGCAGAAGCTGACCTATGACGCGGACAGAAACGTCCCGCTCAGGACCGAGACCAGCATCAGCGGGGACGGGACGACCTATGTGAAGAGCATCGATATCTATACCTACGACGAAAAGGGCAATCTGACCTCTGAAAACCATCCCCTCATCCCCAACGTTGCGGACGAGGCGTATAAGACAACCTACGGCTATGACCTGATGTATAATATTCTCACCTATAAATCCTATAAGCAGGACGAAAATACGACCGTGACAGTCGAATATACCCTCAGCGACGACAAAAAGAACGTCATACAGACGGACACCTACAGCAACGGGAATCTGCTGTCCTCCAAAAAGTATGAGTATTCCGATTTCGGAAACGTGATCAAATCCTCCGTCCTGGTAAACCCGGGGGAGTGGGCGGTTACCGAATATGAATACGGCGGCGAATACAGCGGTGTTAGCCCGACAAAGATTACATCTGCCGGTATCGCGGACGCTGACGGACGGAAGAGCGATATAATCCAGACCTATACGTATGACTCTTTTTCCGGCAATGCGCTAAGCACGACCGACGGGAACGGCAATACGACGACATATGTCTACGACGACCTGGACAGATTGCTGAAAGAGACACTTCCGGACGGCCTATGCCGAACCAATGTCTACGACGACATGCGCAACACGCTGACGACGACGGACGCAAATGGCACCGGTCTCGTCTACTGTTATGACCCGTTCGGCCTCTTGTCCTCCGTAAAGGACGGGGCCTCCGGCGCGGTGCTGACAGAGCGAAAATACGATCTCAGGGATAATCTTATTTCCCAGACGGACGCGAACGGCAACAAAACGGAGTACGCCTACGACAGCCTGAAGCGCGTGACCTCCACCGCCGTGTATGACATCGGAAACAAGCTCGTCTCAAAGACACTTGCCGATTATGACGACGATTACAAGGATTTTTACGGCAATACGTTTTTAAAAGTCACCGTGACCAAAAAGGGAGACGCAAAGGACCTGGTCACGAACTATTATTACAATGGCCGGGACAAGCTCTCGGAAATGGGCCGCGTCACGGAGGACGGCGAGACGCTCAGTTATTACGGATATGACTATCTCTGGAACACCGTCATCGCCACGGGCTTTGACGGTGAGAGCACCTTTGGTACCTATGACGCGCTGGGGCGCGCGCTCAGCAGCACCGACCAGACCGAAAATACAACCGGGTATACATACGACGGACTCGGCAACCAGATCTGCGTGACAAACCCGCTGGGCGAAAAGACATATGCCGAATACGACGCGCTGGGACGCACAATAACGGTCAAAACCCCGCAGGACGGCGGCAAGTACGCCGTGACTCAGTATTACTATGACGGCGCGGGGAACCTCGTCAGAACGACAGACCCGGAGGGGTATGTGACTAAGCAGTACTACAACAGCCGTGGCTTCCTCTCCGCCGTGGAGCAGGTCATTTCCAATGATGAATCAAACATTGTCAGATATACCTATGACGGCGAGGGGAATCTGCTCACGCAGACGACCGGGTTATCAAGCTGGGATGACAGCGA
>JBFWIW010000037.1:0-29613 GCA_050253535.1 Oscillospiraceae bacterium | reverse complement strand
TATGGGACGAAGGATCAGTCTTTCGGTTTCAAGCGTCACTGCAATCTCCTTTCTAATGCTCGTCCGGTCTTAATAAGGCGTACATGCAGTAGTCAAAGACCGTGCCATTTTTGAATACCCCATTTTTCATAATGCCCTCTAAAGCAAAACCGCCGTTTTCAAGAACCTTTCTTGAGCCGAGATTATGTGCGAAAGGTTCCGCAAAAATTCGGACGATATCAAACCGCTCAAATGCCTCTTCGCAGATTTGCTTTACCGCGGCGCTCATAATTCCCCTGTTCCAATATTCCTCCGCCAGCCAGTATCCGAGTTCCGCGCTTCTGCTGTAAACATCGCTGCCGAGAAATATTCCAATACTGCCAACCGCTTTGCCGTCCACTGTTACAGCGCGGCACAGCTGCTCTGCTTCGCTGTTTGATGCGCAGCCTTCAACGTAGTTTTTTGCGTCCTGCATGGTATAGGGATAAGGAAAGACGTTTCGCAGATTGCAGGCTATTTTTTCGTTATTCGCGAAATGCGCGACATCGGCCGAATCCTCTGCCCGCCATTTTCTCAGTATAAAATTCATCAGTTTTCACTCCTGCCGATTATTTATAACCTGATCGCTAAGTATCTCATTTTGTACCTTCTTCGGGAGCTTGCTGAATACCAGATTATAGGACATGTCACACATGCCTTTCAGGACGTCGTCGGGCACATCCCCGTCCAGATAGACCGAAATCCAGCAGCGCTTGTCACAATAGAAGCCCGGCACAACGTCCGGATACTTGTTCCGGAACAGCTCAGAGAGCAGAGGGTCACATTTCAGCATGACCATGCTCCGCCCGTTGTGCGGCTTATACTTCGGGTCCGGTGTGCAGGTAGCCGCGAACATCTTTCCCCGGACAAGATAGCGCTCCCACTGCCATTCGATTTTGAAATCGCGCTCCGCACCGGTTTTTCCAAGCAGATACTCATCGAGCCATTCATATTTCATCATTACTCACCTGCGTACGCCAAAATTTCTTTTCTTACTTCCATATTTCTTCAAATCCCAAATTCTGTACTCACTATAGCAAAAAAACTTTAAAAGTAAAAGGAAAAAACCAACATGATTCAACTACCATATTTTCATCAGCTCAATTAAATAGTAGTATTAATCCCTGAAAATCTTAAAAACAGCTAAAAAGACGGGACCCGAACAGAAAAAAGGCGCGGAGATGGAGTGGTGATTCCATGACCGCGCTTTTTTGTGTTTTAGTATTTACTGTAGGGTTTCTGGTTATCGGTGCGCCCATAATCTGTCCATGCTTTACTTACAGAAATTTGACGGAGAACAATAACCGTTCGAAATTTTAGGCAGTACCAACGCGCCGCTGGTAATTACTTTTGTCCGGCTAGAAGTGCTTCCCGTAAACGGTCGGCCTCCGCCCGATATGCAGGCTCGTCCGGCAGAAACCGGGGAGGCTGCGGCATCATTTCAAACATTTTTCCCCACTGGGGGGTTCCTGTGTACTTTGGAACGACATGTACATGGAGATGAGGGCAGCAATCGCCCAGGATCAGATAGTTCAGCTTATCCGGGCTGTAAAGCGCAGTGACTGTCTCGGCCACAAGGCCGACATTATCCCATACCCCTTGCCGCTCGGCGGGGGAGAGCTGAGTGAGCTTTTGAATATGATTTTTCAAAACCACGACACACCGTCCGGGGAATGTGACCTCGCGGTAAAGATAGACATTTGTATGCGTCAGAGAGCACACCGGCACCATAAGTTTATGCAGGCGCTCATCCTGCGCGCAGTACATACAGGTCTCTTCCACGGCTTATACCTCGGGATTAGAATCCTGACCGGCAGGCCCGGACTTTACTTTCTTTTTATCCTTTATCAGCTTGATAATGATAGGTGCAAACAGGGAAATGAGGGAAATCACGACGAAAATAATGGCGATCGGGTGTTCCCAGATACTTTCGCCGCTGGCGAACAGGTCCATTCCCCGACGCATGTTTTTTTCGGCCAGAGCGCCCAGAACCAGTCCGAGGATAATCGGGGGCATGGGGAAATCAAACTTGGTCAGCACGTAGCCCAAAATGCCCATGATCAGCATGAGGTACACTTCCTGCGTGTAATGGTTCAGCGCGAAGGTGCCGACGATGCAGAAGGTCAAAACAATGGGGTTTAAATACTTGGCAGGGATGTTAATGACCTTGCCGAAAACACGGATGAGCAGGAAACCGAAAAGTCCCATCAGCAGATTTGCGAGGAGGAGACCTATAAAAATCTCGTAAGCTTTATCCGTATGATCCACAAACAGCAGAGGGCCTGCGGTTACACCCAGCATAGTCAGCGCGCCGAGCATGACGGCGGTACCGGCGTCGCCGGGGATGCCAAGAGAGAGCAGCGGCACAAAGGCGCCGCCCGCGATCGCATTGTTTGCGGCTTCAGAGCCCGCAATACCTTCCGGCGAGCCTTTTCCGAATTCCTCTTTATGTTTTGACCATCTCTTGGCTTCGTTGTAGCCGACCCAGGAGGCAATGTCGCCGCCGGTGCCGGGAACGGCGCCGATAAAGGTGCCGAGAAAAGAGGAGCGGACTATGGTTGTCCAAATCCGTTTCAGATCGGCTTTTGTGGGGAATACGCGCTCGATCTTGACTTTTTCCTGGAACTTCTTTTCATTGTACTTGGTCTCAATAATGTTCAAAGCCTGGGTAAAAGCGAAAACGCCGATCAGGACCGGTACCATGGACATGCCGCCCTTCAGGAAGGACAGGCCAAAGGAAAAACGGTATGTACCGGTAAAATTGTCGGCGCCTACGGTAGCCAGGAGAAGGCCGAATACGCCGCCCATAAGTCCCTTGATCACTGATTTTCCGGATACGCTGGTGATCATGCTGATACCGAAAAACGCCAGTGCAAAGAATTCGGGAGACTCAAAATGCAGTGCGACTTTGGAAAGCGCGGTTGCGCCAAAGATCAGTACTATGCAGCTGAATACGCCGCCGCAGAGGGAAGAAAATGTCGAGATACCTAAAGCTCGTCCCGGTTGCCGCAGCTTTGCTGCCATAGGATAGCCGTCCAGAGAAGTGGCGGCTGAAGCGGAGGTACCCGGCGTATTCATCAGGATGGCGGAGATAGAGCCGCCGTAGATGGAGCCGCTGAAAATGCCCAGCAGCATCAAGATGCTGGAGATGCCTTCCAGCTGAAAAGTGAAGGGGAGCATTATGGACAGACCCATAACGGATGATAATCCCGGCATGGCCCCAATAAAAATGCCCAGTAAAACGCCGCTTACAAGAACAATTATATTATACGGCTCAAAAATTTGGGTGAGTGCGACAGACAGTGCTGATATATCCATTTGCTAACCCTCCCTTTAGAAAAAGATTCCGCCGGGCAGTGTAATCGTCATAATTTTTATAAAGAAAAAATAGACAAATGTCACCACTGCAATTGGCAGAATAACGTACATTACTTTATTTTTACAGCTCATCAGCCACATAATGGACGGAATGAGAAGAATAAGGCCGATGAGCATTCCGAAGATGTTCATCACCACAATAAAACCGGCAACCATTGCAAGCGCTAAGTAAACCTTTATCATACCGGGACTCTTCCAATCGATTCTGGCCTCAGTACCGTCGCTGTCTTTTTCGGTTCCCTTTTTTATGAGAGTTTCTATAATCAATAAAACAGAGAGAACAATCATAGCAATCGCAAGGTATCTGGGCCAGATGGCCGGATTACCCTGACCGCTGTTGCTCACTTTATAAGTACATGTCTCATAAAGAATGTAACAGCTCATAGCAATGAAGAAACCGGATGCTATGTAATTATATTTTTTCACATTTTTACCTCCGAATAGGCAATACATTTGTGGGGCGGCGGGTCAAACCTTTAACTCGGGCTCCGGACTGCCCTGCAGTCCGGAGCCCGCACAGCTTTTTAACTTAAAAAGAGCGCTTCCGAGTAATCTGAATTCTTAGTAGCTGAGATCAACGGTTGAGCAGATGTCCTGATAGAAAGCCATATCGCTGTCGATCTTCTGCTGTAGCTCATCGCCGTAAAGAACCATATACTGCATTCCGAGGTTCTCAATGGACTGCTTATACTCATCGGTCTGCAGAGCATTGGCCAGCATATCGGTCAGAGTGGCTACCACATCGTCGGGGGTGCCGGCAGGAGCGGCAATAACAACCCAGCCGCTCATGGCAAAATCAATGTCATAAGTCTCTTTGACAGTCGGAACATCGGGATAGCTCTCCAGACGATCTTCGGCCAGAACAGCTATCATAGTCTCGGCGCCGCCCTCGATCTGGGAGACGGCAGGGGAGGGCTGCGTAAAGGTTGCGTCAATCTCGCCGCTGGCGATAGCGGTTACACAGTCTGCGGAACCATCATAAGTATAATAGGAAAATTCAATGCCCAGGTATTTTTCAAAAGCAAGAGCTGCCAGGTGGGGGGCGGTTCCGGAGCCGGAGGTACCAATTTTGATGGCGCCGGGATTAGCTTTGGCATAGTCGACAAATTCCTGAAGGTTGGTGAAGTTGGAATTGCTGGAGCTGATGATGAGGCAGTATGGATCAGCCATGGTAGCGGCAAGAGGAATAAAGTTATCCATGGTCAGTTCAGTACGTCCAAAGCAGATATGCAGTTCAAGGTCAACGGCGATAGCACCGATAGTGTAACCGTCGTTATCGGAATCTGCCAGAGCTTCCATGCCGACAAGGCCGCTGTTGCCGGTCTTGTTGTCAACGACGAAAGTAACACCGTCAAGATTTTCCGATGCGACATTAAGCAGTGCGCGGGTAGACATATCGGTATTGCCGCCTGCTCCGAAGGGGACGATCACGTTAATATTCTTTTTCGGATAGTCGCTTGCAGTGTTGCTTGCAGTGCTGCTTGCAGTGCTGTCGCTGGTGGTGCTGCCGTCGGTAGTGCCGCTGTCAGTGCTGCCGCATCCGGACAACATGCAAACACTCATCAGCATTACAATCGCCACGATAGCTGATATAAATTTTTTGCTTTTGCTCATGTTTAGTGCCTCCAATATATTAAAGAAAATTTAAAAGATTACACATAAAACAACATGCAATCCTTTGTGAATTTCATTATATATTACGAATAGAAACAAGTCAACTGATTTATTATTCGGCATTATGCCCGATAATGTTTGATTGAGTTGCTTTTGATTTTGGCAATTGCAGCCGGTGTCAGGGGCCAAACCGATAGAGTTTTCGTAAATCGAGTTATAGATTATCGGTGTGTGAGGTTAAGGCGTCTTTTGACATCCGGCTTGTTTTCTGCTATAATTATATCTATAATGATGTGAAAGGAGATAAAAAGTGCAAAAATTTATACCGCTGAAGAAGCTCTCAAAGAAAAAACAGAGAGAGCTCTGCAAAGCCGGGCGCGGCAGCTGGCAAGGGCTGAATCCCGTGACCAGAATGCCGGAAAACCCGAAGGCGTACAACAGAAAAAAGGCGCGGAGATGGAGTGATGATTCCATGACCGCGCCTTTTGATTTTTTGTTCCTTTCCATTAATTTTGAAAAAGTTATTGACATATGCCCGAAACTGGGTATAATAAGAGATGTAAATGACATATGTCATAAATCGCGAGGAGGTGAAACTAATGCCGGGCAGAGATGGAACGGGCCCAATGGGTGCCGGAACAATGACAGGAAGAGGCCTTGGATTTTGCACGGGCAAAAATGCTGCAAAGTACGGCGCGGGTCTTGGACTTGGTTTAGGACTGGGACTTGCCTGCAGACGCGGATTCAGAGGCGGTTTTAGATTTGCTGCTGATCAGACTTCCCCAACAGCGCAAAAAGATATGCTGTTGGAGCAAAAGGACCTTCTGCAAAAACGACTCGAGGTTATAGAAAAGCAGCTCGATAATTTATAAGAGCGACAGAAATAACCGGAGGGTGCTCTGGTTATTTCTGCTGTTAAAGTGAGGTGACAATTTATGCCAAGGCCAATAAAATGGAGAAAAGTGTGCTGTCTTCCCGATAACAGCCGCTTCGGACCTCTTGATACCGCGGCAGATGCGGGAAATGCGATCAATATGACTGTTGACGAATATGAAACCATAAGACTGATTGATATGGAAGGGTTCACACAGGAAGAATGCGCCGGCCATATGAATATCGCCCGCACGACCGTTCAGGGAATTTACAATGACGCGAGAAGAAAGCTGGCGGATTCCTTGGTCAATGGGAAAGTCCTCTGGATAGAGGGCGGAGAATACCGGCTCTGCGATGGCATGGGAAAAGGCTGCGGCGGGGGCGGCTGCCGAAGACACAGGTGCGGCAGAGGTTTTGAGGAAAACGATGCCTGAAATAATTGACAAAAAATAACGGAGGGTCTATATGAAAATAGCAATACCGGTGGATTTCAAAAGTTTGGAATCGGGCGTCTGCCCGTCGTTTGGACGCGCGCCCTATTTTCTTTTCTATAATACGGATAAAAAGGAGAATTATTTCCTTGATAACAGCGCCGCTGCGAGTCAGGGCGGAGCGGGAATCAAAGCTGCTCAGGTTATAGCCGATCACGGTGCCGCGGCACTTCTTACGCCCCGGTGCGGAGAAAACGCGGAGGAAGTCTTAAGCAAAGCAGAGGTGCTGATTTATAAAACGATGACGGGTACGGCACAGCAAAACATTGACGAGTTCGAGGCGGGTCGGCTCGTCCTGCTGAATGAATTTCACCCGGGATTTCACGGCCATGCAAAATAACGGCACAAAAATTGCCGTGCTCAGTGGTAAGGGTGGTACAGGTAAAACTCTGGTATCGGTTAATTTGGCTTCGGCTGCCGGGGAATCGATCTATATTGACTGTGATGTTGAAGAGCCTAACGGGTATCTCTTTTTTAAACCTGAGGTTGTCCACGAGGAGGATATTGCAGTCAAAATACCGTTCGTAAACGAAAACCTATGCGTCGGATGCCGCAGGTGCGTTGATTTCTGTAAATTCAATGCGCTGGCTTTTATAAAAAACAGACCGTTTGTCTTTGAAGAGGTATGCCATTCCTGCGGCGGCTGCGTATTTCTTTGCCCCGAAAAGGCGATGGGTGAAAAAGAGAAAATTATCGGAAAAACGCAGGAAGGCGTTTCCCGTAACGTAACGGTGAAAACAGGGGTTCTGAATACCGGTGAAGTTTCCGGCATTCCGATTATAAAAAAACTTCTTAATGAAAGCCTCTCGGAAGAAAGGCGTCCCGTTTTTATTGACTGTCCGCCCGGGAGCGCATGTATCGTCATGGAAAGCATTAAGGATGCGGATTACTGCATTCTGGTTGCTGAGCCCACTGTTTTCGGCGTTCATAACCTTAATATGGTTTATGAACTGGTCAGACTGTTCGACAAGCCATATGGCGTTGTGCTGAATAAATGCCTTGACGGGATAAACCCTGCAGAAGAATTCTGCAAAGAGAAAAACATTCCTGTTATCGGCCGGATCGCGTTCGACAATGCGCTTGGGTCTCTGAATTCTGAAGCAAAAATAGCTGTCCGGGAAAGTAAAAGGTTCAGGGCGCTGTTTTCCTCACTGCTTGAAACCGTGATGAAGGAGGTGCGCCATGAAACAGCTGTTAATCCTTAGCGGCAAGGGCGGTACAGGCAAAACCACGATAGCCAGCGCTTTCATCAGGCTGGCGGGTGCTAAGGCATATGCTGACTGTGATGTGGACGCGCCCAATCTTCATTTGATTATGGGACAGACAGCAAAACCCGGGCGCCGGGACTATTACGGTATGCCCAAAGCTGAAATCGAACCGGACAAATGTGTTGAATGCGGACAATGCATGCCAAACTGCAGATTTGCGGCGATTTCCGCTGATGGAGGCTATAAAGTCAATTCTTTCGCCTGCGAAGGATGCGGTATGTGCGAAGCGATCTGCCCTGCCGGGGCGATTATCATGAAGCCTGCCATAGCGGGTGAACTGATGCTGTTTGCCCATAATGACACAGCGTTTTCAACAGCGCAGCTGAAAATGGGAAGCGGGACTTCGGGAAAGCTTGTTACCGAAGTAAAAAAGCAATTGAGAGCCGCGGTGATACCGGATACTGAATTGGCTGTCATAGACGGTTCGCCGGGTATAGGCTGTCCGGTTATTGCCTCCATAAGCGGTGTGGATATGGTCCTGGTCGTTACAGAACCTTCAATTTCCGGGATGAGCGACATGGCGCGTATCGTTAAAACCGCGGAGATATTTCACACAAAGACAGCGGTCTGCATCAATAAGTATGACACCAACTCTGTGATTGCCAAAAAAATCGAGGCGTTCTGCAAAGCGAAAGGACTGCCGTTTGCCGGCAGGATACCGTTCGACCCGGAAGCGGTAAGGGCAATCAATAACGGGTTGACTATCGTGGATATTGATTGCCCGTCTGGATCCGCCGCGGCAGAGGTCTACAGCAGCACTATGAAACTGCTCTTTAATGAAAGTGACGGGCAAAGCTCATGATTATTAAGGTATTGGCAGAAAACACATCGGCGTCGGAGAAGCTGGGCAGCGAACACGGTCTTAGTCTGTATATTGAGACTGAAAATCGCAGACTTCTGTTTGATACGGGCGCAAGCGGACTCTTTGCTGAAAATGCGGAGAAGCTGGACGTTGATTTAACCAAGGTTGATTCGGTTGTAATATCTCATGGCCATTATGATCACGGCGGTGGATTAAAAACATTCCTGAATAAAAACAGCAAGGCAAAAATCTACCTGCATCGGAAGGCGTTTGAAAAGCATTATGCAAACAGGCCGGGCAATATCAAAGCGGATATCGGTCTGGATGAAGCATTGCTGCCGAATGAGCGGTTCGTTTTCTGCGGAGATAGCTTTTCTATTGACGAGGAACTCGAATTGTTTTCCGGGGTAAAAGCCGAAAAGCTTGTCCCGTCGGGAAACAAGGACTTATTTATGAAAATAGGCGACACCTTCGTTCAGGATGATTTTTTGCATGAACAGAACCTGATTATCCGTAGGGGCGAGAAAATACTGCTGATAGCAGGATGCGCGCACAACGGAATAACGAATATCGTCGATTATTTCAAAGATATAAAAGGTCGCCTGCCGGATTACGTTATCGGGGGTTTTCACCTATACAACAACGGCACAAAAGATAACGAAAAGCCGGAAACTGTGGATAAAATCGGGAAAATTCTGTTGGATACACGGGCACAATATTATACTTGCCACTGCACAGGCATTGAATCTTACAGACGATTAAAATCGGTTATGAATAAAAACATAGCTTATTTATCTACAGGCGATCAATTAACAATTAACATGTAAGGAGACTAAAGCAATGAGCGAAAACTGTAACCAGAACTGCGGCAGCTGCGGAGAGGACTGCGCGGAAAGAAAAGGACCAAAAACCGACTTCAAAGAAAAGCCGCATGAACTGAGTAACATTAAAAAGGTCATTGGTGTTCTCAGCGGTAAGGGTGGCGTCGGCAAATCCTCGGTAACTTCCATGCTGGCGGTTACATTTAAAAGGATGGGGTATAACGTTGCGATCCTTGACGCAGACATTACAGGCCCATCTATTCCGAAGGCGTTCGGTATAAAAGAAAAAGCTGCAGGCAGTGAATTCGGCATATATCCATTGAAGAGTAAGACCGGGATTGACATTATGTCTATCAACCTCCTTTTGGAAAACGACACCGATCCGGTAATCTGGAGAGGCCCGATCCTGGGCAACACAGTCAAGCAGTTCTGGACAGATGTTATTTGGGGTGATGTGGATTATATGTTTATCGACATGCCGCCGGGAACCGGTGATGTACCACTGACCGTTTTTCAGTCTTTAGCCATTGATGGGATTGTAATCGTCACTTCTCCGCAGGAGCTTGTTTCTATGATCGTGTCAAAAGCGGTTAAGATGGCGGAGATGATGAATATCCCGGTTTTGGGTCTGGTAGAAAATATGTCGTATTTCGAATGCCCCGACAATGGTAAGGCGTATAAAATATTCGGCGAAAGCCATATTGATGAAATTGCAGAAAAACATAATCTGAAAGTTCTCGCCAAACTGCCTGTCGATCCAAGAATTTCTGCCGCCTGTGACAGTGGCATGATAGAGCTTTTTGACGGGAACTGGTTTGACAATATATTAAAAATAATTGAAGGTTCGGAGGAAAAAGAAATGATGAAAATAGCGGTAGCCAGCGAAGGTAAAAATGTGACGGAGCATTTCGGACATTGTGTTAACTTTAATTTGTATGACATTGAAAACGGTAAAATTGTTAATGAAGAATCTATACAGAATCCCGGTCATAAACCCGGTTTCCTGCCTAATTTCTTAGCCGACCATGGCGTTAATGTCATTATAAGCGGCGGCATGGGCGGCGGCGCGGTTGATATCTTCAATGAAAGAAATGTCGAGGTTGTAGTGGGCGCTTCCGGGGATGCGCGAACGGCTGTTGAAAACTACCTGAAAGGCGATCTGAAGACGACCGGTTCGGTCTGCCACGAGCATCAGCATCATGGCGAGTGCGGCGAATAAGGCGCGGCAATGTCTATTGGGCTATTCACCGATGAAGTTATAGATCACTTTTCCAATCCGCGCAATGTCGGCGGGATGGAGGATGCAAACGGGATCGGTACTGCGGGAGATCCTGGCTGCGGCGATACCATGAAACTCTATATTAAAGTCGAGGAAAATGTTATTGCTGACGTCCGCTTCAAAATTTGCGGTTGTGTTGCGGCACTGGCCTCGGCCAGCGTGACAACTGTTCTGGTAAAAGGAAAGACAGTTGAAGAAGCGCTTAAGATCACAAATAAAGACATATCCCACGCTTTAGGCGGACTGCCTGAGCAGAAAATTCACTGTTCTGTGCTTGGAGAAGAAGCGATTCAAAAAGCAGTTGCGGATTATAGAAAAAACAGCGAAGTATAGGGCCTGGAGTATATGGCAACAGCGCTTTATAGTATTGCTGTTTCAGTATTTGGTTTAATTTTTTAAGAGCAGGGAGAAAACACTCCCTGCTCTTATTAAATCCTTTGAAGATATAATGCCGCATTCCTTGCAGTTCTTCGGCGGGGCGGAAAAGGGCGCGGAGATGGAGCGATATTTCCATCTCCGCGCCCTTTTGATTTTGGTGAAGCCGTAATACTCTATTCCAGATTGAGGTGCTTTTTCAGCATGACTGTGGTGATGACGTAGAAAACAGCGCCATAGATCAGGGTGCAGGCAATACCGACTCCCATGGCGGCGTGGACGGCGCCTACCGGTTCAAGGTTCCAGTTCATGTCGAGACCGTTAAGACCGAGCGCGGAAATAGATACCACAAGCTGTGCGGCAAGCTGGAACACGAAGAAAAATGCGACGGACAGCAATATTTTATGGTTGGCAAAGCTGTGTCCCACCGCCATTGCGGCATAAAACAGGAGGCAGACTGCAGCGGAGCTGAGAAACACCAGTACCAGGGTCTCCAGCAGAAAAGCCGCGCCGTTTAAGGCGAAATAGGCCGTAAACTGCCGGAACAGTTCCTGCAGACTGGCGATAAAATCGGTTACATACTCTACCCGGAAGGAGACAATCAAGCCCGACAGGGCGACTGCCAAAAAGGTAGCCACAAACCATACGGTGGACACGATGATCTTGGACCACACAAGCTGATGAACTGAGACAGGCAGCGTAAACATCACATACCCCTCGTTTGACATCAGGTTGGTCCGAAACCGGTTTATCATCAGAACGACGGACATGACGCATACGCCGATAATGGCAATTACATAAACCGTCATGATGAGTCCGCCCAGAATGTTCAGTATTATGCTGTCGGCCGAGTCAAACTGACGGATGGACAGATTGGCGCAAAAAGACAGGAAGAGCAGCACTAAATACAGCGGCCACATAATACGGCCGGTGGCGCGAAATTCATGTTTTAAAAGTTTTCCTAACATTTGAATACCTCCCGGAACAAAGCGTCCACACTCATGCCTTTTTCCTCCCGTATGGCATCCACGGAGGACTGCAGCGCAATCTCGCCCCGATTTATGAAAATTACTTTGTCCAGCACCTTCTCCACGTCTGCAATCAGGTGGGTGGAGATAATGACGGCCGCCTCCGGATTATAATTACTGATGATTGTGTTCAAAATGTAGTCTCTTGTGGCGGGATCCACGCCGCCTATCGGCTCATCCAGCAAATATAGATCTGCCGCCCGGCTCATCACCATGATGAGCTGCACCTTTTCACGGGTGCCCTTGGACATCTGCCTGATCCGCTGGTTCTGATTGATGTTGAGATGCTGAAGCATGGATAAAGCCGCGTCGCGCCGGAAATCCGCAAAAAAATCACTGTAAAAATCCAGAAGCTGGTTCACAGTCATCCAGGTGGAAATGCAGGTTTGCTCCGGCAGATAGGAGACCAGCCTGCGAGTCTCTTTGCAGGGTGCCATGCCGTTTACCAGTATTTCGCCGCTGCTGGGCGTGAGCAGGCCGTTTGCCAGCTTGATCAAAGTGGTTTTACCGCTGCCGTTTGGGCCAAGAAGTCCCACGATGCAGCCCGGTTCAATTTCAAAACTGATATGGCTTAAAGCCTGCACCGAACCGTAACTTTTGCTCAGATCTCTGCATTCTAATACTGACATTTCGTTTCCTCCCCCGCTGTTTCCCGGCTCAACATAGCCATAATTTCGTCCTTTCCGTAACCCAGCTGTATCATGGCCGCCAGAAAACGCCTGATATGCGTTTCCGCAAGCCCGTGTTTCGCTTCTTCAATCATATTCAGATCCTCCGTTACAAATCTCCCCGCGGTCCGCTGGCTGTAAACCAGTCCGTCCCGCTCCAATCCTGTGAGCGCTCTCTGCATGGTATTTGGGTTGACACCGGCTTCTGTGGCCAGATCCCGAACGGACGGAAGCCGCTGCCCGGACGGAAATGCGCCTGATACAATGCCCTGCTTAATCTGTACGACCAGCTGTGCGTATATCGGAGCATCGCTGCTGAATTGCCAGTTCATTAAAACACCTCCCGTGTTTTTGTGTTATTGTATTAAGCAATTAGTACAATAACACAAAATTCAAGTTTGTCAAGAGGTATTTTTCTATTATTACAGGTTTTCGGAAAATACAGTCGTCTGTCTGACAGAAACTCGCCTGAAGTTTAGTACTCATTAATAGAATATTGTACAAAAAATAATGACTCACATGCGCAAACTTCACAAAATTTCTAATCTCAGTTTTTTTTCATTTGCGCCTGATTTTTGAAAAATGATAAAATATATTTCAAGAAAAGGGGGTAAACAACCTATGAAACGTATTAAAGCAGCCTGTTTGGAGCAGATAATTCACTTCCAGTTAAAGGAGGATTTGGCGGGTCATGAGGCCGCTGCAAGAGCGGTCAAAGAAGAGCTGGCTATGTACAAGGCACAGCTTGAGCGCAAACACACAAAATACAAGGTCATTGAGGAAACCGTCCAGGCCGACGAATCAATCATTCTGAAAATTAAAAGGCAGTATAACAGCTATGATTGCGGAGTTTTTCTGGTGTAATAGCTCCCGGTTTGTGCTGAAGCAGGGACTTCCTTGGAGCAGGAGGTCATTATTCATATGCTGTTTGATTAACCTTATGATAAAAAGCGGCCTGTTTTCCGCCCGGCAACGCTATCCTCCCAGGCGGGCGACAGCCCGTCGTCGTCTGCCTTGCCTGACAAATAACATCCGCGCTTTTTGTTTTCATTATCTCAATCAAATAGCAGTGTTAAAAGTCAGAGAACTTAAGGTCACGCAAAAAACCGGGTTGTGTATCCGGATAAAAAGCTAAGCCGCCGATTGATATCGGCGGCTTAGCTCGCTTGTCGAAGAGCTTGGTTTTTCGACAAAAACAGGAGATAGTTTTCGGCTCTGCGGAGCCTTGCGAGGTAAGACTTCCGCCGCGCATGTCACCGGAAGCCTTAAAATTGCACAATTTTCAATAAAAAGTCATGTACACTGGGCGCGATTTTTGAAAAGTCTTTCGCACAGCGAAAGAACGCGGGGACAGTAACCGGGACTTTTTTTTATTATTCAGCTGTTTTCAAATGATCAGGGGGTGTTCCTTTCCGCTTTTTATCCGCATCGGGTGTTGCCGTTTTTCTCTATTCGCACAGGGTGTATGCCGCATTCCTTTGTCCTGTTTTATATGTCGTCACGCTCATTGGCAGGCTCCGGCTGCCGCTTTGGTTTTGCCGGTATTTTTTTTGCTGAAGAGCGTTTTTTGGCGGAGGCGCGTTTTTGCTCAAGCAGGGCGCGCTGTTCTTCTTCCAGGCGTTTTTCTTTTTCCTCCTCACGCTTCTTCCGCGCAGCCTCGATTTGTTCGCGGCTTTGCCGGAGCTCGTCATTCATCAGCGCCTGTGAAGCGGGACCGCACAGCTCGAGGAACGATTCAAATGCGGAAGGATAGAGAAAATTCTTAACGCCTTGCTGCTGACAGAACTCCACCTTGACCGTCGTCGTGGTCTGACCGGTAATAGTTCCAATTCCAAATTGATGGTGACGCACCTGTTCATTCATTAAATTCATCTATGTTCTCCCTCTGCTTTCCGTTTACTCTCTCAGCGATATATTCAGGTACTTTGTCTTTTGAGATTGCAAGAGCTGCGGCCAGTTCACCGTAAAGCAGCTCTTCCGCGCACTTCATAAACCGTTCATCGATAGAACCAAATTTGCGTTTCTGCTGCTCCGCGAATTTTTTTTTTGCGTATATGGACATGGTAAGCTCAATCAAATCAGCGCAGTCATGAGTTTTAAGGGAAGCCTCATAGTGCTCTGAAAGCTGACCCGCTATTCGGCTGTGATACGCTTCTGCCCGAATAGTAGGTATTGTGTCGATAAGCCGCTCGGCCTCGTCTTTTGTAATTATCGGACGCGTAAATACTTTCGTAGCATTTACCGGTGTGGAAATGACGCAGTTCTGATACAAGGGGTTAAGGACGTAATAGAGCTGTTTTTTGCCCACTCCCGCCAGATCGCGCGTAACTATATCCGTGACCCTGCACACGCCTGTGCTTCCATAAAGGATAAAATCTCCAACCTGATACACTCGTGCTACCTCCGAAATTTTGCGCCGGCGTCTATCCAGGAGCGGTAATTCGCCGAAGTATTTTTACGCTTCTTCATCTTCATCCAGAAAGCGCAGCCGCTCCTGCGCCCCAGTCAGGCTGCTGGTCTTCTGATAGTATGGACATTCTGCTCCGATACAAGTCAAAACATTGGGCCGTCTGCATTTTTCGTTTTCAGGCAGCCCGATGCAATCAGGTATTTCAAATGATTTTGCGTCTGAGCAGCGGATAAGCGACGCCATACTTTACCTACAAACATTATTTGAGAATCTGCCCGGTACAGTTTTGCCAGGCAGCTGACATATCGCTCCGCCATACCGTTGAAAATAATATGTACGCCCTAGCCGCCGCCCTCCGAGCCGAGGGTATTACCATCTCCTGTCATGCTGGTTAAAGAGCGTTTTGCGCTGACAATTGGATTTACGTTTGTCAGAACTACACACCGCTATGATATTTTATCACGATTTTCAAACCAAATGTAAGCGAAAATTGCTGTATAGCAAAAAAATACTTACTTAAAACAAAAAATACGCCATTATAGCCGGGCAACGGGCAGTTCCAATCACGCAAAACCGGATGATTGGCCCTGCCCGTTACTTTTTTTTCAACTCGATCAAATAGTAGTATGAAGTATAAAAGAAGACAAGTGGCCGGGAAAATTCTTATGATTTAGTATATTGTTCAAAAAGACATGCTGATAACCCGGCAAAACCGAAATCAGCATGTCTTTTTTGAATCAGCTTCAAAGCATGTCAGGTGTTTTGCAGCCGAGAGGTATCAATCCTTGTTATCATTGCCGCAATTTCGGCGCGCGTCACATTATTTTCCGGTCTGAAGCTTCCGTCCGGATACCCTGTGATGACGCCATTTGCACATAATGCGCTGACGGCGCTGTAAGACCAGGGGTTCGAGATCTCCGTGACGTCGCTGAAGGCGGTCTGCGCGCCGCTGTCGGTATAATCCGTTATATTATCCAGAAGTACCGCGATCTCCTCGCGCGTAATGGGTCTGTCCGGCTCGAAGAGGTTGTCCCCGATCCCCGCGATAATATTATACTTTCTGGCGGTGTCTATGTAAGCTTCAGCCCAGCTGCCGCCGCAGTCGTCAAAACTGTAGGCGCTGTCTTTCACGGCGGTGAGGCCGAGCATTCTGACAAAGAGAGCCGCGGCCTGGGCGCGCGTGAGCGGAGCGTCGGGAGAAAATTCGCCGGCGGAGACACCGTTCATCCAGCCGCTTAAGTAAGCGGTCAGAATATTATCTTTTGCCCAATTGTCCTGAATGTCGGAAAAAGTGCAGCCGTTTAGCCAAAGCTTGTAATAATTCCATGTATCGGCGGTCTCCTGCCCGAGGCTCCAGCTTCCGGTGCCTTTGATATCGTATTTGCCAACAAGCTCAAGCTCGGCTTTAAGGGAGGCCTCATTAGAATACCATATCGTATATGTACCGGCAGTCAAAGTCTGACCACCTACCTTAGGCTTCGTATCGGAAGCTTTGATGGTAATTGTGGCGCATGCGGACTTACTGTTATTATTAAATGTGACCGTACCGTTATAACTATCGATCAGCGTTTCTATTTGCGTGTCACTTATCCCGTAGCCATAAGGGAACCCGCCGCTGTTTGACCAGATGCGCCCGTAAAAGGGGAGACCGAGCATGATTTTATCTTTGGAAACAACGCTCAGAGCATATTTAATCGAATTTTCAACAAATGATATACTTGCCACCGGACCGGGGGCGCTGCCGTTGTAGGATTCGTCATAGGCCATGATCATGAGATAGTCGCAGTATTCGGCAAGTCCGGCGTAGTCATAAGACCCCGCCCAGCCTTTCACAGTTCCGTAAGGGTTTGCGGCCGCCGCCACGACGATGCGTTTCCCTTCCGGAAGTTTGGCGCGAAGGAGGCGCACAAAGCTGACGTAATCATCCCGCTCATCGGGCGTCACGTTCTCAATGTCAATGTTTATCCCATCCAGATCATATGCGGAAATCGCGTCAGCAAGCTTTGTTGTAAGCGCATCCATGTTGTTCAGCGCAGCTATACCCTTATCCCGATCCCATTCGTTTGAGAGATAGGGTACGACAAGAATGCCTTCGTCATGCATTTCCTGAACAAAACTTGTGCTGACAGCGGGGGTGAGCACAAGGTCTCCGCCGGAATCAAGGGAAAAATAGTAAGGTGACACTTCGTTCAGGGAGTCCAGAGAATCGTCCACCAATTGCGTGTATTTTGAGGAATCGCCGAAGTATATGTAAGACATATTGTATTTGTAGTCCGGAGTATCAGCCGACATTCCGGCGGTAACGGCTATCATAATAATAATAAGGATTAAACATATGCCTTTTCTCGCTGTTTGCAAATGACAAAACCTCCTGTATCAACTATATAGCCAGATTAATCTATTAATCTGGCTTTTTCCATACAAAAATATTGGATGTCCGTCCCAAATCTGCCATTTGAATATATTGAATAAAAAATCGCTCAAATTTTTTGACAGCGCGCTTGAGAGAGAATTTTTTAAATTTTTTGCAAATATGTTGTTTTTTTGTTTGTTTTGTTCTATACTTGTTTTGTTCGCTCAATTTGTTTAATACTGGAATTAAGGTGTTTCGAGATATGAGCAGTAAAAAAACAAGGATGATACAGATTCTGGAGTTGCTGAAAGTAAATAAGACCATGTCTGTCAAAGCTCTGGCCGAAACTTTCAGCGTATCGGAGATGACTATCCGCCGTGATCTGGAGATTTTGAAGAAAAACAGCGCTCTCGACAGAAGCTACGGCTACGCAACCTTACAGGACAGTAAGAAGGTTCCGATCGATAACGGCGAGTACTACGACATAACCTTAGAGCAGATAAAACACAGTACCGAGAAGGAAAGCATTGCAAAATATGCCGCGAGCCTCGTCGAGCCACAGGACGTTCTTATCATAGACAGCGGGACAACGACATACCGCTTTTCTAAATATGTCCCAAAAGATAAGGAAATCACGGTGTTATGTTATAATTTTAGTATTTTAGCCGAGCTTAGAAAACATATTGGTATCAATATCATCTTCAGCGGCGGCTATTACTACCCCGAAGACCAGATGTTTACCTCAAAGGAAAATGTCGAATTTATCCGTGGCCTCCGCGCAAACAAGGCATTTATCTCTGCCTCCGGTTTTCACCGGAATCTCGGCATAACCTGCATCCATTCGCACGAGGTTGAAAATAAAAAAGCCGCTATTGCCTCTTCTGCTACGCGGATTTTACTAATGGATTCGAGTAAATTCGGACTTGTGCGCTCATCCTTTTTCGCTCCTATGTCGGATATCGACATTCTTGTCACCGATTCCGGTATTTCAAAGGAGTGGCGGAAGATCGTAACCGATACTGGTATCGATCTGCGAATCACATAATAAACAGTTTCACTTGACAGGCCGCCGCAGTTTTACTGCGGTGGCCATTTTTTATCAAATGGCAGCTAAATGTAACGTATATTCAGCTGATTTGTTAGAACGAACAAAACGAACAATAAATCAAACAGCAATATCCATAAAAACAACACTGAATACTTGTGCAAGCATACTAAATACACAATATACGTTGACGCAAGGGAAGTTTGGTGCTACTCTTAACATAAACTTATTGAGAAATGAACACAAAAAAGTGCGAATGAACATAATTCGTTTTATTAAGAGGCAAGCGTATGAGATATCTGACAGCAGTTACAGACGATTTGACGGGGGCAGCTGATTCCGGCAGTTATTTTACTGACCGCGGCCGGAATCTGACGATTTTCACGAGTGGAGACAGCGAACTCACTCGCCGCGGCGACGAGATTATCTCTGTGAATCTCTCCTCACGAAATACCGCCGGCAGCGTGGCAAGAGACCGGCATTTTGCCCTGTGTTCGAAGCTCAGGCAGTTTCCTGAACAGATATTTATGAAAAAGATAGGCACCGGATTTCGCGGCAACGACGCATACGAGCTGGAAGGTATGCTTTTGGCTATGCCGGACTACCTATGCTTCATCATAGACAACGCGCCGGACCTCGGCACCTTCACGCTCTACGGTCACCAGTACTGCGAGGGGCAGATACTCCACAAATCGCTGTACGCAAACGATCCCATAATGCCTCCGACAAAATCGTTTATCCCGGAAATACTGGCGAAGGACACCGACATTCCGATAGGGCTTGTGGACATCGATACCGTAAAAGGCGGAGATATCCTTATAAAGACACAGAAGGCGGTTTCTGCCGGCTGCCGTATTATTGTATTTGATGCCGTGACAAAAAGGGACACGCTCAATATCATATCAACGCTGTTTCCCGCTTATCCGAAGGTCTTCTGGACGGGTTCGCTGGGCATCGCCGATGGGCTTGCCTCCTATCTTTACGGCGAAGAGCTGCCGAGGTTTTTAAAAAAGCGCGATATAAAGAGCGTGTGCTTCTGCGCCTCTGCGTATGAGATGGCAAAAAAGCAGATCAAGCGCTCGGAGGAAAACGGCCTTTTGGTCACGGAGCTTGATATCGATGCCGTCATAGACGGCGACACCTTGGCCATGGTTTCGGCTGTTTCCGATTTCCACGCGAAAAATAAAAACGGCGACGTTATCCTCGTACCGAGGGTCGCGAAATACTCCTGCAAGCCCGGTACGAGCAAGGTGATTATGGCGGGTATGGAGCACTGCGCTTCAAAAATATGTGAAACAGCTGAATATGACAGGCTTGTCTTAATAGGAGGCGAGACATCGCAGGCGATTTTCAGGGCGCTAGGCGTCAAGCGTCTTGAGCTGCGGGGAAAGCTGGAACCGGGAGTCGCCGAAGGCGTGCTGCGCGGCGGGGTGCCGGACGGAAAAGAGTTTGCCTTGAAAGGCGGCAGCTTAGGGAGCGAAGACGCTCTGGAAAAAATGCTTTGCAGATGGGGACAGATCTGACAGGAGGAAAACAAACAATGTGGTCTTTTGAAACTTTATACAAGGATGAGCTGGACGAAGTAATAAAGTATTCCAAGCTGGTGTACTGGCGCCGGCTTGTATCCGCCGCCGGCGGGAATATCAGTATGCGCTGCGGGGAAAATGTTCTCATCACTGCGAGCAATGTGTCTCTGCGCGAGGTTACGGCAGACGGCGTTATCCTCTGTAATATGGACGGAAATGTTCTTGAGGGCAATTCCTCACTTAAACCCTCGAAGGAGACGAGATTCCACCTGAGTATATATAAGAGCAGGCCGGAGGTTGGGGCGGTTATCCACGCACATCCATGTTACTCGACGGCGTTTTCGCTGGGCGGAGAAAAGCTACCGCTTAATACCGTTTCGGCAAAGCTGAAACTCATCGACGTCCCAATTATCCAGGAGGCGCCTCCTGGCTCGGCAGAGCTCGCGGAAAACGTGCGCCTCGCCGTATCGGAGGATCATACGGACGCCTTTGCCTATCTCATGCGCGCGCACGGAATTCTGACTATGGGCAGGACGATGAAGGAAAGTTTCGATTTGGCGGAGCTCCTTGAGGACACTTCAAAGATCGCAATTTTGAATAAAATTTAAGTTCGCAGACATTACTCCCGGTAATATCACGCCTGGAATATTGCGTGATTTTATATTTTCTTAATTGAAGGAGAAAGAAAAGATGAAAATTAACAAAAGAATTCTTGCACTTTCCCTAGCTCTGGCAATGGCCCTTTGCCTGCTCACCGGCTGCGGAAATAATGCCGCGCCGGGAAGCTCAACCACCGCGGATACCGGTGCCGAAGTCGGAACCGAGTCCACAGCCGAGCCCACAACCTTCACTGTTACCGCCGACGTCACCGGCGCGAGAGGTCCCTACGTCGAACGTTTTGCTGAGCTTGTCTCGGAAAAAACCGATGGCAGATATCAGGCTGAAGTCCTCGCGGCGTCATCTCTCGGAAATGCTGCGGATATGGCTCAGATGCTCCAGATGGGCACCCTCGACGTTCTCATGAGCGACGACATGTCCATGGACGGCGTCCTGAACGGAGCCCTCGGCTTTGCCTGGCTGCCCGGCCTTGTCTCGGACTATGATGAAGCCGACGAATATTACCTTTACGGCTGGATCTCGGAACAGGTCGCGGCCATCATGGCTGAAAACAAGCTTATCCGTATCTCTTCCTACTGCAACGGCTTTCGTCAGGTTGGAAACGTCAAGCATCCGATCACCGAAATGAGCGATCTGACCGGCCTCAAGATCCGTACCCCATCCGTTGAATCTGTCGTCAGTTTTTATGAGAAGTGCGGCGCCCTGCCGGTTATGATCGCGGGCTCCGAAGTTCTCTCCGCCCTGCAGACCGGAACAGTCGACGGCCTTGACAACGCGGTCTTCAACTACACCAATCAGGGCATCACCGATGTCATTACTTACATCACCGAACTGAACTACTGCTATTCCGGCGGCTGCTTCATCGCCAGCCCCAACTTCTGGGATACGCTGAGCGCGGATGATCAGGCTATCTTCAAAGAGTGCGCGCAGACCGCCTCCGATGAGTTCACCGAGTACTTCCGCTCCGAGACTGAGGCCCTCCAGCAGAAGGGTGTCGACGACGGCCAGTGGGTTATCTCCCAGCCTTCCGAGGCCATGCAGGCCGAACTAAAGCAAGTTTACGCAGAGATCTGGGATGAGTGCTACGACAAGTATGGCGCTGCCATTATGGACCCCATTATCAGCGGTGAGTACAAGACCCTCTCCTGATTTTTGTTCAGGCATTTCCACGCTCTTGGTGTAAATCAGACAATCCCAGTGATTTCTTGCCGGGGGTTATTCAAGCTGAACCCCCGGCACTTTTTCAAGGTTTATACTGTTGTTTCATTAAAGGGGAGACAAGATTTGCGAGGGAATATTTAGGCCTGCAAGGCCGAGGTGGAGAGCGGGCTGCCGCCCGCCGACGACGAGAACACGGCAGGGCGGAAAATTAATCGCAAAGATGTGCATTCTTTAGTGGGTTAACATTATTAACTGGATGCCGGCATTTTGATTCGGGGAGGAATTTACCGATATGAAGCCTGAAAATAAAGCGCTCACAATTCTAAAAGGCGGCAACACTTTTATTTTAAATATTGAAACATTCCTTATGGCCGCGATTACCATCGGACTGGTAGGTGTGATATTCATAGAAGTCATCTGCCGATATGTGTTCTTCATTTCCACGCCATGGTCGGAGGAACTCGCACGTTATCTGTTTATCTGGCTGACTTATATCGGCTCCTCATATGCGCTCAACCAAGGCAGCCACATAGAAATCGATATATGTAAGCAGGCCATTGAGAAAACCAGGCTCTTTAAAAATAAAGAGCGCGGACTGAAAATCCTTGAAGTTGCTTCCATTACATCGACTATGGTGTTTTTAATCATCTTCTGCAAAATATTCTGGGATTTTATGATGCAGTTCTGGAGCTCGGCACAGACCTCTCCAACCATGCATATTCCGATGGGCTATATTTATCTGCCCGTATTAATCGGATGTGTTCTGAGCATCTACCACGGAATATACCTCCTGGTCTCCTGCTTGAGAACACGCGTAAAAGCCTGAAATACCCAGATAGAATTGGAGTGATTTTATGTCAGCGGCATCCGCTCTTTTAGTATTTATCATTACCTTCATGGTAATAGCCATGCTTTTCAGAATGCCGGTATCCTATGCTCTCGGCTTCTCGTCCCTGCTTGTACTGGCTTTAGCAGGCAAGAACACCATAACGGTGGCTCAGCAAGCCTTTACCGGCATCGACAGCTTTGCGCTGCTTGCCATTCCGTTTTATATCTTTGCCGGTTACCTCATGGAATACAGCGGTATCTCCAGAATGCTTATCGACTGGATCAAAAGCATTGTTGGACGCGTCAGAGGCGCAACGGGCGCAATCACAATCTGCGCATGTATGGCCTTCGGTGTCCTTACAGGGTCCGCCATGGCCACGATAAGCGCTATCGGCAATATCATGGCGCCTGAGATGAAGAAGGAGAATTACCCGCGCGGTTATATCTCCGCGCTGCTTGCCGCCACATGTTTTCTCGGCATACTTATCCCGCCAAGCGTACCCGGCATCATATACGCGCTGGTAGCCGGGGCTAAGATTTCCGAGGTATGGATGGCTACAATCGGCCCGGCTTTCATCTTTGCGATCGGCTATTTCATGATCAACTTTTTCCGGGTCGGAAAGCACCGGCAAAAACCTGAAAAAATCGACATATCCTTTAATAAAAAGTTTATCGAGTTAGGCAAAAACACAATCAGAGCCATTCCCGCGCTGCTTATGCCTATCATTATATACGGCTGCATTTACGGCGGCATCTGCACCGTTACAGAGGCCGGCGCACTGAGCGCGGTCTATGGCATATGCTATTTCGTAATAGTTAAAGCGACCAAAAAGAACAGAATCAAGGTATCCTTATGGAAATGCTGTGCCGTGGCCGGTGCCGCGACTGCCGTAATCGGCCTGCTGAACGCGTTTTCTGTTGTTGCCGGTAAAGCAATGACTCTTACGGGTATTTCAAACTATCTTGCCGGAGCAATCACAGGCTCCATCACAACCAAGGTGGGCTTCCTGATTTTGATAAACGTCCTGTTCCTTTTTATGGGTACCTTTATGGACATCAATGCGACAATTCTTATCATGACGCCGCTGCTTCTGCCGGTGGCACAGACCTATGGCATAACGGCCATCCACTTTGGCGCCATCATGATTGTAAATATGTGTGTCGGCTTCCTCACACCTCCGTTTGCCGTCGGCATCTTTGTTGCCTCGAAGATTGCGGATGCCGGTTTTGGGGAGACGGTCAAAGAGGCCATACCGTTTATTTTGGTCGGTCTTGTCGCCATCATTGTGACGACTGCCTGGCCGGGTTATATAAACTTTTTTGTAAATCTGATCAGATGATCAGAAGGAGAGACATCTATGGACATATCTGAAAAAAGAGCCCGGTTCAAAAGGACGATTCTCTCAGATGAGATGACCGTTCTTTGCGGAGCCTTCGACGGCATAACTGCGAAACTAGTCCAGTATATCGGCTTTGACGGCTGCTATATGGGCGGTCAGGCGGCTGCCGCCAGCATGCTCGGAGTGCCCGACATAGGGCTTGTTACCGCCGAAGAACAGATAAAACATGCCCGCGATCTCGCTGCGTGCGCAGATCTTCCATTTGTTATAGATGCCGATACGGGTTACGGGAACGCGCTTAATGCAAGGCGCACCCTTTCCGGGCTTGAGAGTGCCGGTATATACGGAGCGCACTTTGAAGATCAGGTGACGCCAAAGCGCTGCGGCGGGATGACCGGCGTACAGCTCGAGCCAATGGATACTTATATAAAAAAGCTTGACACGCTTATAAAATTCAGAAATGATCCGAATTTTCTCATTATTGCAAGAACAGACGCCGGCTCTGTATGCGGTCTTGACGAGGCCATAAGGCGAGCAAACCTTATGGCTGACGCCGGAGCGGATATGATTTTTTATGGGCATATCCTAAACGACCTCGATGAAATTAAGAGGGTGTGCGATGAAACCAGGGCTCCCGTCATGTATTGCCTTATGGAATTCCGCAGAGACGTCTGTTTTAAGCTGTCCGATCTCAGAAACGCGGGCGTTAAAGCGGTGATCTGGCCCAACGGTCTGCTTATGCGCTGGTTCAAGGCGGCATACGATCTTATGACTGAATTTAAGAAGTCCGGAGACTGCGGCGCGTTCTTCGACGAACTTATGCCGGTTGAAAGATGCAATGAAATTATGGATATTAAGGGCTGGAATCCGCCCGGTATGTTTGAATAATTCTTGTATTCAATATATAATCAAAGTTAGGAAGTATGGGATTATGTCATATTTAGGAAAAGAAGTCAGATTAAATCGCCTCATGCCTGAGGGGGACGGGCTGTATCTCGGCCTGACCGTTGATCACGCGATGGCGCGCGGCGTTATGCCCGGGCTTGATACGATAGATGATACACTCGCGAAAATGGTCGCCGGCGGCCCGAACGCAATCACAATGCACAAGGGTATTGCCGAGCGTTGTTTCGGGAAATACGCAGGCAAGGTTTCTCTTGTGTTCAAGTGTACCACCTTTGCGCCCTACCATCCGGACGCGGACGTTGTCGTCGGCGATGTCGAAGAGGGAATCAGAATGGGCGCGGACGCGGTTTCCGTGGGCTGCATTGTAGGCGGCGGCAATCAGGCGGAGCAGGTACATACGCTGAGCGTTTTCAGTAAGATAGCAAACGATGCGGGCATGCCGCTCGTCACGCACATTTATCCCCGCGGTAATCTTATTCCGCCAAATGAGCGCAACACATGGCAGAACGTCCTCTACGCAACAAGGATCGCTGCCGAGCTCGGTGTCGACCTCATCAAGACCAATTACACCGGTGACCCCGACAGCTTCGCAAAGGTCGTACAGGGCACGCCGACCCGCGTGCTTGTCGCGGGCGGAGACCTCGGCGGCTCAATCGGAGATTATCTGCAGATGACACGCGACGTCATAGACGCGGGCGGCAAGGGCGTCACTTACGGCCGCTTCGTGTTCAATTACAGAAACCCGACGGCGATTGTGAAGACGCTAAACGCCATCATACACCAGGGCTTGTCTGTTAAGGAAGCGCAGGAGTATCTGGCGGAACTTGAAAATAACTGATCTTCAGAGGTGAACTATGAGTTTGATTTTTGACAACAGTAAACCGCGCGATGTGGTCGCCTTCGGCAGAGCCACGGTCGACCTCTACGCGAACGGCTTCGGCCCCATGGAGGATGCTGTTACATTTTCAAAATACGTGGGCGGCTCACCCGCCAACACCTCGGTCGCCATGGCAAATCTGGGGCTTAAAGTCGGCTACATCGGCAAGGTTTCAAGCGACGGTTTCGGACGTTTCGTCATAAAATATATGGGCGGCAAAGGGATAGACACCTCCCACATTGAATACGATAAGACCGGGGCCCGCTCCGGCGTTACCATAGGCGAGTTTAAATCACCCGCCGAGTGCAGCTGTTTCATGTACCGGAAGGACTGCGCAGATCTTCAAATAAGCTGCTCGCAGCTCGACGAGGCGTATATTGCCTCGCACAGGATGGTCCTTATCTCCGGTACCTCGCTCACCCACGCCCCCGCGAGGGAAGCGGTATTCCTGGCTATGGAATACGCGCGCCGCAACGGTGTTCGGATCGCCTTTGACCTCGACTACCGTGACGACACCTGGGATACTCCGGAGGAGGCCAGTATTTACTTTACCCTGGCAGCCCAGAAGGCGGATATGGTTCTGGGTACGCGCTCGGAGTTTGACGTCATGGAGCACAGCTTTATTAACGGTAACCGAGATAACGGACTCTCGGCAAAGCGACTGCTGGACGCGGGAGTATCGATCGTTTCAATTAAGCGGGGAAAAGACGGCTCCACCGTATATACGCGCGGCGGACAGGTTTTTGCCGGAGGCATATATCCCGCAAGGGTTGACAACACCTTCGGTGCCGGAGACTCCTATTCCGGCGCGTTTAACTACAGTCTCATAAACGGAAAGGCCATCCCGGAGGCGCTGAAATATGCGGCTGCCTCGGCTGCCATCACGGTTTCAGGCCACAGCTGTTCCGAAGCAATGCCGAACCTGGCCCAGATTGAGGATTATATCGCTACCCACGAATACATCGTGAAATAAGATAGGCCGCGAGATATTGCTGCCGTGGTTTGTAATAAGGAATACTGTCTATGCTAACGGCAAGGACAGTGTGATAATGACCGATAAGTCAATAAAATGCGGAATACCGGAATGCGAAAAGGCTGTATTTTTAACATATGGCATAAAAAGGCTGATTGCTGCAATTTGCAGGCAATCAGCCTTTTATTTGGCGCCTGATAATGATAAAATACTGATATTGTTATCCCACTAAAAAGCAGACATCTTTGCGGCTGATTTTCCGCCCTGCCGCCCTCTCGTCGCCGGCGGGCGTCAGCCTATTCTCCTCCCCGGCTTTGCGGGGCAAATAATTCCCTCGCAAATTTTGTCTCCCCTTTAATGGGATAACAGTATGATGAGTTTTTATAATAAACTATTGCGTATAGTTGAGGTGAAATATATATGATATGCTTTTATTTCTCCGGTACAGGCAATTCAAAATATATTGCAGAGGCATTCAGCAATAAAATGAACATCAGCCGCTGCGCGATTGACAGTAATAACGATTTTACAAAGCTGATGCAGGAAAATGGGTCAATCGCTTTTTGCTATCCGATATACGGCTCAAGAGTGCCGAGGATAATGCGTGAATTTGTATTAAAGTATAAAACTTATTTGAAAGATAAAAAAATAATTATATTTTGCACTCAGTTATTGTTTTCCGGAGATGGAGCAAGAGCATTTACCGATATTTTGCCCAAAAACTATTTTAGAGTAATTTACGCAGAGCACTTCAAAATGCCGAATAATATCTGCAATGTCCGCTTCTTCCCGCCGACAAAAAGTGAAAAAATTGAAAAGTATTTAAAAAATGCAGATCAAAAGCTGGATATCGTTTGCAGCAACATAAAGAACAAAATCATCAAAAAGCGGGGATTTAATATCTTTTCGATGGGACTCGGACTGATCCAGGGCGTGTTTATGCCGTCGATGGAGCGCGCGGGCTTAAATTCAGTCAGGATCAGCGACAGCTGCAGCCGCTGTATGCTTTGTGTGAGGCTCTGCCCGATGCACAATTTGGCGCTAAAGGATAATCATATTGCGCAAAAAGGCAATTGCACATTGTGCTACCGCTGCGTTAACAGCTGTCCGCAAAGAGCGATTACAGTTTTAATTCACAACAAGGTAAAAACGCAGTATAAGGGAATATAATCGTGAGCTTCCAAACATCATCGGCAGGCGGCAGCGTTGTTCCCGACCGGGCTGAATCCGGATTACTTAAAAAGGAGAATGTCTTATGAAAATCGGAATGATCGGTGGGATCGGGCCTGAATCGACCGTTGATTATTATCAGCGTATTATTAAGCTCTATCAAAAAAATATCAGCGGAGACGATTATCCGGAAATTGAGATTAACAGCGTCAACATGACCGCCATGCTGAAATTTGTTGCGGATAAAGATTGGGACGGGCTGACCGGTATGCTGACGGATGCCGTTAATTCCCTGCGTAAAGCCGGCGCGGATTTTGCGTTTATGGCCTCAAATACGCCGCATATTGTTTTTGAGCGGGTCCGGCGGGCATCCCCGATTCCGCTCGTCAGTATCGTAGAGGCGGCGGGAAGGGAAACGGAGACGCTGAATTTAAAGAAGGTCGGCATGCTGGGAACAATATTCACTATGCAGAGCAGCTATTATCAGGCAGAATTTGATAAGAGAGGGATTGCGGTCGCGGTGCCGAATGAAGAGGAACAGCGGTATATTCAGCAGAAGCTGTTTTCAGAAATTGAACGGGGCGTATTCCTTGAACATACCAGGGCGGGGCTTCTGAAAATCATTAAAAGGCTGATAGACGACGCGGCAATAGAAGGGGTGGTATTGGGGTGTACGGAGCTTCCGCTTATTCTGACCGGAGACGAATACGGTATCCCGTTCCTCAATACGACGGAAATTCACGTGCGGCGGATTTTTGAAAAATACGCTGAAATAAGCCGCGGTTTATAGCGCAGTTAAGTAGGCGCGGTATGTTCCGTGACCTGTATATTGAAGGAATAAAGATACATAAAGACGCCGCGAAAATTGACGGAAAAGAAAATGCGGAAATCTTAAAAAAGCAGCTGGAACAATAAAAACACTTGAGAAAAGAAAAGCCTGAGCATGATGAAGCAGCAAGGCCGTGATTGCCTTGCTGCTTCATCATGTCTCGGAACAAATCGTCCTGCAGCCGTTTTTTATTTTTTCTTTACGACGGGGAGCCAGACCTCGCATTTATAATCCGGGGCGGTCTGGTCACCCTCGGTATAGACTTCGATGTCCGGTGCGTCGGCGTATTCATAGCCGGAAACCGGCAGCCATTCGGATACGATGCGCGTCTGCAGCGCCTGAATCGCATTCGGCATGGGGCCGACACACTCGAAGGTTGCCCAAGTGCAGGCTGGAACCTCGTATTCCGCCATACCTTCCGGCACGGGCTTGTCGGAGGCCACCGCGATATAATAGTCGAAATCTTTGCCGTTCATGCAGGTACTGACGCCAAGAATCCCAAAGGGGGGCTGATTGAGAATCCCGCAAAGCTTTGGGAGAATACCCGACTGTGCCGTTTCCTGCCAGAACTGCGGCACCTTTGCGAAGCTCTCCTCCACCTCCATGGGAAAGTGCCTTTTCGCACCGACTATCCGGAACGCGTCCTTTGTCTCGATTTTGTAGTTCATTTCGGCATCTCCTCTGATTGAAATTTTGAAGCTGATGCGGGGATATGCCTTGAGGATAACGCCTTCCGACCGGGCGGCGGCGGGCGAAACGCCGTGTACGCCCTGAAACGCCCGGTTAAACGATGTGGGTGATTCGTAACCGTATTTCAGCGCCGCATCGATGACCTTTATGCCGTCCGTCTGCAGGTCAAACGCCGCCTCCGTCATCCGCCTGCGGCGGATGTACTCGCCCAGCGGGATGCCCGCGATATACGAGAACATCCGCTGATAGTGGAAGACCGAACAGCAGGCGAT